>JARYLH010000014.1 GCA_029907755.1 Candidatus Methanosuratincola sp. | reverse complement strand
CCTGCCTTGGTGTTCGGGACGAACACTACAAAGCCCTCGATGCGAGCGATGCCCTCGCCGCGCCTGCTGACCTCCTTGATGTCCACTTCGTATTCCTTGCCCTCTTCTACAGGCTTGGGGCCGAAGTTGGCTGGACCGCGTCTCGGACCTCCGAATCTCCGTGCGCCTTCACGGTAGTATCCCACATGCTTCCCTCCTTTCTTTCCTTTCCTTGGGCGCGCAAAAGAAGCTGAAAAAATTCAGTTCCTTCGGCTATCCCTGTTCGAATGAAAACTCACCCTGTATATTAACTTATGCATTCACGATTCCACGGATCGGCATTTTGCCCGCCACCAGCCCCGCCAGGCTGCCTCACTCGACCTTCTTTAGCTGCCGCCTGTACATCTCGACTATCTCCTGGACGGTGGTTGCGTCCTCTGGGCTCTTCTCGTCCCTCCACTTTCCGGTGAACCTCGGGAACCTGATCGCGAGCCCTGACCCCTCCCTGATGGCGTTCATCCCGCAGGTGTGGATCGGGGAGAGCGTTATCTCTGCGCCCCTGATCTCGAGCACCTTAGAGGGGATGAGCCAGATGTCAGGGGTCAGCTTCGAATCCACCCTCGCGTGCCTGTGCACGGTAATCCCCTTCTCAAAGATCGACCGCATGTTCCTAATCTCCTCGTCGCTGAACCCCGTGCTGCACTTGCAGACAGTCCTGAACATGTCCTCCGCAGGGTCGTAGGCGGCGAGGAGCAGCGTGCCGATGTTGCCGGCCCTCCTCCCAGTCCCCCAGTAGGCCCCGACGGCGACCAGGTCCACAGAGTCCTGCATCTCGCTCCTGTAGTCCCGCTTGTACTTTATCCAGAGCCAGCCCCTAGCGCCCGCCTTGTATACGGATGAGCCGTCCACCGACTTCGCTACAAGTCCCTCGCAACCCTCGCTGATCGCCTCCTCAAAGAACTCCTCCAAGGATCTGGGGTTGTCGACGACCCTCTGCGTCGCAAGAGAGATCCTTTCGCTCTCTCTGGTTATCTCGCTCAGCACCCCGCGCCTCACAGGGTAAGGCTCGAGCGTCAGGTCCCTGCCGTCAACGTAAAGGGCGTCGAAGAGCCTGAGCGCCGCAGGGTATGCCTGCATTGCCTCCTCGACGCCGTATTTCCTTCTCCGGTGCATCAGCTCCTGGAACGGGAGCATTTCGCCCGTCGTCTGGTCCACCGCGACGATCTCCCCCTCGACGATGAAGGTCTTGGAGGAGATGCTTCTCGAGGCGAGTTCTGCGACATCAGGGTAGTGCCCGTTGATGTTCTCGAGCCGCCGCGAGAAGAGGTTCACGTTGCCGTCCTCGCCGCGGTGTATCTGGACTCTCTCCCCGTCGTACTTGTACTCGACCGCACACTTGCCGCCCATCTTCTCCAAGATCTCCTCGGGGGTCGAGAGGCGCTCGGCGAGCATGGGCCTTATCGGCCTCCCGGGCGCAGGTTTCGTCTGCCCCAATGCGGCTAGACCCCCCGTTGCGAGGGACTTTGCTATTGCGCCGAGATCGCTGGTTAGGTTGTATGCCCGCTCGATCGCCTCCCTGGCATCCTTCGATCCTGTGAACGCGACCGAGAGGGCGTCGAGTATGGTCATGTCTGCAACGCCGAGACGCATTGCGCCCGAGACGGTCCTCACAATGTAAAGCGCCTCCCTCGGCGAGGCGTCCCTCAGCAGGTCAGAAAGAAGGCGAAGCTTCTCCTCTTGGGACCCCTCGCCCTGGGACCTGGCTATCTGGTCCAGGACGCTGTAAACCTGCTCAACGGTGACCCTCGCCTTTGAATGCGCTCCGGTGAAGAAGTGGAGCGTGACCTGCTTCTTCCCACTGGCGAGGAGGCTCTCGGCAACCTTCCCCAAGTCACCGAGCTTCTTGTACAGCGAAGTGACCTCCGACTCGGTCGCTGCCACTGCCTGGGATATGCTACGGATTATCAGGCGGTCTGCCACCCCCAGCTCTAGCGGGATGAACTCAGGGTAGAGCCTCCCCTGCGTGAGGTAAACCGCCTTGTCGATCACGTCGCTAGGGCAGCGCCTAAAGAAGTCGACCAGGATGTCGGTCATCTCCAAGCGCTTCGTGGTGGAGCTGAGCCTGTCGTAGACCTCCACCAGCTCAGCGTAAAGCAGAGGCATATTGGACAAGCACCTGCCAGGATCAGCAGTAATTATTAACCCACAACTCTTTATGTACTTATTCAATCAGTTGGTGACGTCCCCGAGGGGTTTGGAATGAAGGCAGTGGTCTTCGACATGGACGGCGTCCTCGTCAATTTCAACATCGACAGCAGGAGGATCAAGACCGAGATCATAGAGTACTTCGAGGGCAGGGGTTTTCCCAAGGGCGTGCTCTCTCCGACCCTGCCCTTCTCCAAGATCAAGGACGAGGTCCAGAGGCACTTCTCTTCGAAGGGGATGCGCGAGGACCAGATCCTCGAGATGCTCAGGGCGGCGGAGGGGATGGCGGTTGAGCACGAGGTGGAGGCTGCGAGGACGACGAGGCTCCTGCCGGGGGCGAAGGAGACGGTTTCAGCGCTTAAGGCTATGGGGGTCAGGCTTGCGATATTCACCTACAACAACTCGAGGGCAGTCAGGATGGCACTGGAGAGGCTCGAGCTCGCGGGTTATTTCGACGAGGTCGTTTCCAGGGACCAGGTCGAGAGCCCCAAGCCGAACCCATGCCACCTGAGGAGGGTGCTGGAGCTCCTCGGCGTATCCGCGGACGAGGCACTGGTCGTCGGGGACAGCGAGATGGACATCAAGCCAGCCAAGGAGCTCGGCGTCAAGGTAGCAGCAATAACCACCGGAGTAAGATCCGAGGAAGAGCTTAGGGCACACGCTCCGGACTACATTGTGAATGGGCTGCCGGAGGTCATTGAGATCGTCAGGAAGGGATGAGACCCCGATTCAGCCCTTCGTCTTCTCAAGCATCCGCTCGAACGTCCACCTGATCGAGCTCCTTATCTCCCGGAGGCGCGAGTCGTCGTCGAGGTTGTTGATCCTGATCTCCCTCAGCGACTCGCCGTCGAGGACAAGGCTGTGCTCTATTATCGACATCGGATCCTTGGAGCCTGCGTCGACTGCCATCTCGTCCTTCCTCCGCATCTCTCCCAATACCCTGTCGATGAAGAACGTCTGGAAGGGAGGGGTCCTCACGTTCAGGTGGAGGCTCGGCGCAGGGACGATCCTGACCCAGGACCTGCCAACGAATATCGTGCCGAGCTCCTCTCCAGTCTTGGACTTTATAGGGAAAGCCTGCTCCTCCTCCCCGATCTCCTGTTCAGGCTCCTTGGCCGGCTGCTGCCTTGCGGCACTGATTGCAGGTGGGGCAGCGGGCGCGGCAGCTGCCTTCGCCGGTTCTGGCGCAGGGGCAGGGACGGCAGGGCGCTCTTGGGCTGCGGAGGGCTTCAGGGCCGCTGCCTGTGGTTGCGGTTGCGGTTGCGGTGGCGGTGGCGGTGGCGGTGGCGGGTACTCCTCCTTCGGACCCGCCTCCACTAGCCTGCTCGCTGGCCTGAAGCTGACCTTCGCGAGCGCCTCGTCGATCAGCTTAAGGTTAATCCTGCAGAGCGCCAACTCCTTCTCGAGCTTGGAGACCTTCTCCTCCAAGGACCGCTTGAGCTCTGCGAGTTCCTCTGTTTCTCTATCTGACAAACCTGAATCACCTTTCTCTGAGCTATACAACGATCGCAGCCACAGATAATTATAGTTTGAGGGGGAGGGGCGACTACTGCGGGTTGCCCTCCTTCATAACGGTGTAGAAGCTCGAGCCGAGGTGGAGGAGTGGCGACTTGCCCTTCCAGACCTCTCCGAAACCCCTCGCCTGGCAGGCAACAACGTTGCCGAAGAGGACCGAATGGTCCCCGACATCAATCGCCTGGTTCAGCTCGCACTCGATTGTGCCTATGGCGCCTTCTATCAGGGGCGTTTTTATTTTCGTGGCAGGGGTGAACTTGAAGAGCGATGACTTGTCAAAGTCCTTTCCGGATTTGGAGCCCGCCATCTCGACGGCGTCCTTCATCGAAAGGTCAGGCACGTTGATCGTGAACTCCTTGTTCTTTAGGATCAGGGAGTGCGTGTACCTCGAGGGGGAGATGCAGACTGCCAAGACGGGGGGCTTGACTGAAACAGGGGTGTGCCAGGCAGCAGGCATCACATTCGGCTTGCCGTCGTCCCTGAGAGCCACGACGAGCGCAGCCACCCTTGGGCTGAGCAGTCGGTGGTAGAATTCGCAAAAGTCCTTCCTTCGGTCCTCGGAAGATTCCATGTGTAATAATCTTGCAGGACGATAGAAAAGGATTTCCGTGGGCTCTAGAGGGGAGGTTGCGCCAGCGGCTCGGTGCGCCGCCTCCTCCGGAGCCATATTGAGGACGCGAGCGCCGCCGCTGATGCAATCAGGGCTAGCATGAAGATCAGGGGGGCGGATTCCGCGTAACCTGGGCCGCCAATGGGGGACATTTCATGGGACTCTACCCACATGCAGTCAGATCCGATGATAGCATCCCTCATGCGGGCGTATTCGGAAATGTGGTCAAAGTTTATGTACTCGATGAAGACGGCGGTGTCCTTCCAGTAGAGGGCAGCCCCGCGGATGTGCTGCGTCCAGTCAGTGCTCACGATATGGCCGCCCTTGTGGACCCCTCCTTGGAAGTAGGTGAGGTCCACAGGCACCCAGGCGCCGCCTCCGCCCCGATTAGGCACATAGACCATCGCCCAGCCATGCCACCCCACATCCTTGGTGTGGAAATGCAGGTTGTGGTCGGAGTCGGAGTTCACCTGGCCAGGCATGTAGATCGGTCCGATCGCGGTGTAGGCAGGTATGCCGTAGATCCTGCAGAACATGACAAAGAGGTTTGCCTGGTCGTCGCAGTCGCCGGAGAGCGTCTTGTAGGTCTCCCAGACCGTCTGCGGGGTCGTGTTGTTGTACGAGTAGACCATGTTCTCCTCGAACCAGAGTATGAGGTTGCGGAGGATCAGGAGCACGTTCTCCTCACCACCCCTGATCGATTCTGCGAGCGAGAAGACCTCCCCAGGATCCTCCAGACCGGAGGGATCCCAGATCCCGGTGAGCTGGTACATCTCCTTGAGCTGCTGGGGGATCTCAGCGACGGTCCCGGAAAGCGCTGGATCGACCTCGGGCTGGCTCCGGTCCATAGTGATCCTGAAGCGGATCTTCAAGGTTGCATTCTGCATCGGCGCGATCGCACCGGCGGCCAAGATCCTTACGAGGGGATTCCCGTCCGGGTCCGTTTGGAGCTCCCAAGGCGCGTCGGCTCCGTTTAGGGTCACCGACTCTATTACCGCGGTCTGTTCCGAGCTGTTCTTGAAAACGTTCTGGTTTAGGAGCATTTGACAGGGGCTGTACTGCTCCGTGCAGTCAATCGCGGCACCGCCGTTCGCCAAGGTGATCGACAGGTCGTAGGAGTAGACCGAGGCTGCGCCCTGAACGAGTAGGAGCGCAACCAAGGCAGGTACGAGGATCATAGATGCACGATCGGATTACATTCAGATAAGCATTGATGATAAAACTTCAAAATAGATGCTCAACCTTTATAAAAGGTAAAAGGCAGAATAAGAAGTGAATATTGGAGGAATAATTTTGGTTTTCACAGCCTATGTTTTGGGGGTCTGCCAGATCGGTAAGGAGAGGGAAGTCCTCGAGAAGTGCCTTGGGGTCAAGGGAGTCGTTGAGGGGACGGTCGTCTTTGGCGAATACGACATTATCGTAAAGATACAGACAAATGATGTCAAGGAGCTCAGCAAGAGGGTCGAGGAGATCAGGAGGATCGAAGGGCTGCTCAGGAGCGCGACCCTCATATCCATATAGCAGCAACTCATCCTTTTTTTGTCCAGTTCTAATGGATCTTTGCGCACAAAAGGCTGGCGCGAATGGGAAGGCGGTTGGTAAACCGTCGCGAAGGGCGGCATCGCAGGCAACTATCATGCCTTTCCGACCACTTCGCGCGTGATCTTCACGATCGAGTCTACAGCATTAAAGCGACTCGCAAACCGCTGGGCTGCCTTGATGTTCCTCAGGCAGGATTCTGATCGCATCACCTCCTCGACGGCGCGGAAGAGCGTCTCCTTGCTCAGGTCATACTGCTGGATCTTCCTGCCGATCTCCATCTTCTCAATTGATTCCGCTATGCCCTGGTGCTCGGAGTGGGCTATAGTCGGGATCACGACCATCGGCTTCCCGTAGTATATTGCCTCCCCGACAGTGTTGTGCCCTCCCCTTGTGACGAGCAGGTCGCATGCCTTCAGGTACTTGTAGCGGTCATCGACCCAGTTGTATATCCGGAGGCGCCCGCCGTTCGACTTCACCTCGGTGTTAGGGACATCCGAGAGCCCCCTAGAGAGGACGATGTTGTAACGGTCAGGGAACTCCTGGAAGATCTCTGCAATCGTCTTGGTGATCATCAGCTTCTCAGCTTTCGTGCCGCTGATCGCAGCGAATATGAGCGGCCGGTCGTCGAACCCCAAGGAACGCTTCAGCTCCTCCTGCTCAGGCAGATCATCGGGGTACCTTGGTATCACCGGGCCTACGAGCCGTAGCTTCTTGACGTATTGGTTCGAGGGCACTACGTTAGCCTTCGCAATGGTGTAGGGAGGGGGGAAGTCGGGTACGACGATCACCTTGCTCATCTTCCAGAGGCTCCCCAGGATCTCGAGACCGAGGCGCTCCACGTTGGCTTTCACCTTCAGCTTCGACTTGCGGAGGATCGGCCTCTTGTGGGGTATCATGATCCTGAGCTGGTGCAGGATCAGCACCGAGACTATTCTCCTCATCCTGGAGGCAAGTACTGTGGAGAGGCGGCTGTCCGACACGACCACATCTGGCTTGAAGTGCTCTATCAGTGAGAGCTCTGCGCCTACCTGCAAAGCGAATGTGTAAAGGTTCTTCGGCCCGATCGAGAGCGTCCTGCGGAGATCGAATTCTCCATCCTCCTTCTCGAAGACACGGATGGGAGGGACCTGCCCGACTGGGAAGGACGCCTTCTTTATGAACTGGACTGCCTCGCCGTAGGTGGAGAAGAAGACATCGTCCCCCCTGGACCGGAGCGCCTTCGCAATGGGGATGCACCTACCTGCATGACCGAGTGCGATGCCGCAGGGCGCAAGGTAAACTCTCATGGGAAGACGACCTACAGGGACTTCTGGACCACTTCGCCCTTGGGCGACGACTCTGCGAAGATCTCTGCCGTGAACTTGTAGACCGAAGTCTTCCTGGATAGCCAGGCGTCTGGCGGGAGGCCGGCCTTCATGCAGCACTCGGCTAGGAAGGTCTCCTCGTCCCACCCGTACTCCACTGGGACCTGCGGCAGCAGCAACCCCTTGTAATAGCCACTCTCCACGATCAGCCCGTCCCTGCCGACCTTTATGCTTGAAGGGAGGTCCTTCGGGGAATCCACCTTGACTTGGACTGGTGGGGTCAGTATGCTTACCTCGAAGACTATCAAGTCGAGCTCCCGGCGCTCGACAGGCGGGAACCTCGGGTCGTTGAACGCCGCGCTGATCGCCGAGTCGACCGTTGCCTCAACGAGCGGGAGGTGGGGGACAGGGTAGCCGATGCACCCCCTGAGCGAGCGGCCTGCAGGGGTAACCTTCTCCAGCGTGACGAATACGCCCGACTTTTCGAGCAGCTTTCGGTCTGGCACATCGGCGGGCCTTATCTTCGTGCCTGTGAACATGTACTCCTCGACCGCACGCCTTGCCAGCCTGACCAAATATCTTCCTTCCTCAATCGAGTACACTCGGCTCACCTTAAGCCAGAAGCTTCAAGTGTTTCGTTTATCTTCAACCAGTGGGTGCCGTGCCAATAAAACTTTCTGCAACGGGGGCACTCCCAGACCTTCCCTCTCGCCGGCACGTCCGGACCGTCCCCACCCTCGACCAGGAGCTCGTTGCAGAGGGGGCATCTGGTCTCTCCAGAGAGCCTCAGCCCCAAAGTGCGGGTGATCTCGGACAGCTCCTCGACTATGGCAGTGGACTTTATCAGGATGGCAGGGACGCCCCGCCTCACGGCCCGCCTGAAGAGCTCTCCGTCCCTGGTCAGGAGGAGGCGCCCGCCGCCCTCGGCGGCGGATATCAGCTCGTCGTCTCCGGCCGATGGCAGGTATTCTGTGTCGTAGCCGATGATCCTCAGCCACCTTGCCAGCTTGCCGAGCATCGCATCGGCAACGAACCGCAACCCTACTGCTCCTCTGGGAATGTGTTGACGATGAAGGAGAGGATCTCGTCTGTCGAGATTATCCCCACGGGGGTGAGCCCGTTAACCACGACCACTCCAGGGCAACGCTCATCCAGGATCTTCCTAGCCGCCTCCCCGAGGGTCGAATCCTCGCCAATCGACGGGTAGTCCACCTTCATCATGTTCGAGATCGACAGCTGCCTTATCCTTGCCTTCTGGTGCTTCTCGGGGACATACATGTGGAAGTCAACAAGAGCCTTCAGGAGAGCGCCCCTCGTCACCGCCCCGATGTACCTCCCATCATCGTTTAGCACCGGGATCAGCGGAGATCCGCTGTCCAAAAGGAGCTTCCTTGCGTGTATCGCGCGCTCGCTGGACCTGACGGACGGGAATTTCCTCCGCATGAGCTGGGATGCGTCCATTTCCCTGTCCTGCACAGCCTTCACCATGCTCGACCTGTATACAACGCCCAAGAACATCTCCCCGTAGAACATCGGGAGAAGGTCGGCATTCAGCTCCAGCATCAGCTTCGCCGCCTTCCTCACCGAGGTGTCGTTCGAGACGGTTGCTGGGAAGCTGCTCATGAATCCGGAGATGTAGAGCGACCCCGGCGAGACTGCCCTCAGCCGCTGGGTCCCAATCTTCGTCAGTATCTCTGCGTACGAGAGGTAGCCCACAACCTTTCCGTCGTCCGAGACGCATATGCCCTCCAGCCCTTGCTTCTCCATCAAGTCCAAGGCGTCCAGAAGGGGTCGGTTCTTGTTCAGGGCTGGCGCTTCCCTCGTTGCTATGTCAGTCAGTTTCATGCCGATCCCTCCATTCCTATCGCCTTCACGAAGTCGAATTTTGTGATCATGCCGACCAGCTCATATTCTTTGTTGACCACGGGCATCCCGCCTATGCCGTTCTCCAGCAGAATCCTCGCAGCCTCGGCTGCGTCCTGGTCCGCTTCGACTGTGATTGGCTCAACAGTCATCAACGACTCCGCAGTCGGGAGCTGGTAGAGCCTTGTGGGCCAGGGTTCCTCGGACTTCATCGCGGTTCCCTTTATGAAGGGCTCGGACCCCCTGTATGGCCTGAGGAATGAGAGGTCCGTTTCGGTTATGATCCCAACGGGCCTCTTACCCTCCTCGACGATGACCCGGTCGGCGGAGTACTCCTCCATCATGTCAACCACGCGGTAGAAGGAGTGCGTCCTCTTTACGACCGGGGTCTGGTCCAGCTTCCTCCCAATCTCCCCCACGGTATGCCTTCCTTTGTGCGACTGGAAGTAATACGAAGTCATGTCAGTCTTGGTTATTATGCCAACTAGGCTGCCTTCTGAGTCGACCACCGGAAGTCCCCTTATGTTTGCCTTGACCATAGTTCTTGCAGCCTCCTCCACGGTGGCGCTTTCCTGGATCACCTTGACAGGGGTCCTCATGATCTCGAGGACCATTATTGAGTCCAATTCCCTGTTGCGCATCTTGTACCCGGCCAGGTCCCTCACAAGGTCCTTCTTCGTCAGGATCCCCGTTGGGGAACCCCCCTCCACAACTACCAGCCTGCTCACCATTTCCCTCAGCATCAGGTTCCTTGCCCTCGCAACTGTATCGTTTTTCGAGACTGTAACAACAGGGCTCTTCATCAATTCACCAACTCTCATGTTTTCAACTACCTCCGCCAGCGGCTATAACGGCATCCCGTCTCCGAATGGATTTCCAATCAGCGCTTCTCAGGGTGCACATACTCAGGATGGGCGATCATGTCTCCATCTCGTTCCTGCAGACCTCGCAGAGGAAGTGCCCATTTACCTCCTCCAGGCTCTCTGACCATTCCTCGCAGTTGTCGCAGAAGCCAGCGAGGCTCTCCCCCCTCTTGGAGGGCACGATCCTATTCTTGGCAGCATCGGCAAGCACTTCCATCAGCTCCGGCGCCGTGGAGAGGATGTCCCTCGAGGTCACAATGCCCACCATCTTGCCCTTGTCGACGACAACGAGGCGCCTTACGCCGAGCTTCGCCATCTTCCTCGCAGCCTCCATCGCATCCGCCCTGGGGTCTATTACGGATACAGGCGATGACATTATCTCCCTCGCCAGTGTCCTTTCGGGATCCCTCCCCCGGGCGATCACCCGCTCAACTAGGTCCTTCTCCGTGATTATGCCTGAAGGGTGCCCTTCTTTGGTGATCACCACCGAGCCGACAGACTTGCCGCTCATGGCGACAGCGACTTCTTTCGCGGTGGAGGTTTCAGAGAGCGTCACGAGGTCCCTTGTCATCACATCAGCTACTAGAACTCGAGCTCGGATGCCGACCATTTATAGCCCCGGTTTTATCTTTGTTTTTCCTGATATTTATAGTATAGTAGGGACGGCGAAGCGGCTCTGAACACACGATCCGCTTCAGATCAAGGCGCATCCGCCCGAGGGAAGCACGTTCAGTATGTCGGAGTCGGGGACGGCGGCAACCTTCTCCTCCAAGTCGCGGTCTGCCTGCCTCCCCAGGCGATCCTTTATTGCCAAGGCTAGTCGCTTTCCCTCCAGCTCGCCGGGCCTTAGGCTCACCCACAGGGCTGTCCTCGAACGGACGAAGTCGCCAACGCCCGCGATCACCTTGTACTCGCCGTTCGATAGGACGATCCCGATCTGGAGTTCGAGCGGGATGTTCCTCACGTATTTCCTCTCCCCGTAGATCATGAATGCCCCCTTGCCGAGGTATTCCCCTGATGGGGGCGTCTTGGTGACCTGGTCCGGGTACACCCAGTACCCGTCAGCGACGGCTACGCCCGCCCTCCATGCCCGGGAGTATGCCACAGCGAATGCGACAGCCTCAGCCTTTGTCCTGTCAGGGATCTCCTTTCCCCCGGACTTGACCACCACGACAGAGCCCCCCGGCAGGTCAGCGTGGACGAATATGTCCATTGGCTCCAGGTGCTTCTTCACTAAGACTTCATTCTGGGTCGCGTCCTTGCCGCCTATCACGAGGAAGCCGTCCGAGGAGTACATCCACCGGAACTTCTCGTACCACTCCTTGCTCATCGCCCTCAGGACGGTCGGCTTCGGAATAGCCGAGAGGCCCTTCCTGGCCTCCTCGATCTTCCTCTCGGTCTCCTCGAGCGCCTTCCTGAGGCCCTCGAGCTTCCGCGACGCCTCCTTCGACTCTGAGAAGTAGCGCTCCGCGTTCTCGGCTGCCGAGACCTTGAAGTCGATCACCACGTCTTTACTCCCGAGCTGGTAGACGAGGGTGCCCCCCGCCCCGTCTATCTCCCTTATGTTGCAGTCGAGAGACCGTATCGAGCCCCAGTCCTTGCCCGATCGCCTCTCCCTCAGCACCATCTGGACGAGGGACTGCACGGCGGGCAGGTTTGCCATGACGAGCTTACCCTTCTCCAACGACTCGGCCCGCCGCTTCTCGAGCTCGGTTATGTGTTCGAGCTGCCTTGACCTGATCGCCTCGAGGCCCCTTATCTCCTCCTCAACCCTCGCCTTCCGCCTGTCACCCGCCTGCTCGAGGACGAGCCCCCCGAAGTAGACGTCGACCGCCTCGTTGAAGGTCCGGAAATGCCGCCGGTCGCCCGCCACAGATACGAACTCAACAGGGACAACGGTAATTGGCTTCCCGCCCTGATCGATTATCGTGGGCTTCAGCCTCCCCGATCGGACCTCCTCGAGGACCGATAGGACGGAGGACCTGAAGGCGGCTACCTCAGCCTCCGTTATGCCCTCCGAGGGGCGATCGGTCGGTATGCCTGCCCTGGCAAGGCCCTCCTCGACGAGCTCGGAGGGCAGGTTGAGGACCCGGGTGAGCGCCCTGGATATAGGGTGCTTAGACGCGTTCAGCTCCCCGATCGGGATTGGATCATCGGCGACCTCGAGGCCCCGCCTCGGGGGCGGCCTGTATGGCACGCCGACCCTAAGCACCCTGTCCTTCATCTCCTTCTGGTGGAGGGCGAACCTGATCACGCCGTCCTTGTCCGCGATAAGGAGGTTACCGTCGCCGAAGATCTCGAAATACACCGAGTACTGTTCTCCGCCCCTCTCCAATACCATTACGGCGATCCGGTCAAAGTCGATCTGTTCGAACCGGGAGACTTTGGCTCCCGCCAGGTATCGCCGCAGGTTCATCGCAGTCGGGGTAGGCCTCTCTGGGACGGGGTACCTGAAGCGCGTGAGGTTCAGCCGCCGCTGCGGGTCGAAGACCAGGTCGTAGGCTGCTGAGGTGGCATGGAAACGGAACACCAGCAGGGATCCCTCAACTTGGTAGACGTTGTCAACGCGAGCGCTTATTAAGGTGGAGTTGAGTTCACTTACGGTAGCGAGGATGTCCAAGGATGTCATCCCAGACTTCAAAACAATCAGCTCCCAAGCCAGAGGGCATTTACAGGAGGATGTATTACATCAGGGTGGTATTTGCAGTTATCGGCGGCCTGATCACCGGCGGCCTGAACATCAGGGGGGAACTTGGAATCGTCGTTGGGGTAGCGATCTTCATTGCCTCGTACGTTTTCCTCAAGAGCTTCGGGCCATTCAGGGACATCCCAGACAAGAAAAAGTACTACATGACCGGGATCTTCTCCTACTTCCTGCTCTGGTTCTCGATATGGGTGCTCTCGATCAACCTTCTCTACCCTGCCGCTTTTCCCTAGACTTCTTCCGCGGGGCGACCTCGAAGGCGTCGTCGCCCGCATCCTGCTGCTTTTTCTTCTCCTGCGGCTCGCTGTTGAGCGGGTATTCGGGGTAGTTCTCCTTCAGGAACGCAAGGGTCTTTGAAGCTATCTCCCAGGCTATCATGAAGCCCCTCTCGTAGTCGTCTATAGTCGGCCTATATGCCTCGTTCCTGAACTTCTCCGAGAGTGCGCTGATCTCCTGCGCGGTCCCTTTCCTGTAGAGCTTGATGTAGAGCGAGGCGAGGTCCCTCTCCTTCGCGCAGTTGTATATCCCCCTGACTGCGTCGTAGAACCCCCTCCCCAATTCGCCTGTCCCGTTCAGCTTGTTCTTCAGAACCGAGAGGTCCTGCTCGGCCCTGGGGAGGCTCCTGAAGTAAACGTAGCGGACTATCTGGGAGACCTCGGCCTCGAACTTGTGGAGCAGGTCGTAAGTGGACAATCAGACCACATGGTTTTTTATAACCTGAGCGCTTATCAAATCTTCGATGTTTCAAGATGAGGCCTGAGGACATCGCCGAAGCGATAAGGATTATGGAAACGGACCTCCCTCCTGACGTCGAGGCGGCGCTCGCCAGGTGCCTGGATGAGGAGGAGGGGATCAGCAGGGAAGTTCTCGGAGCCATACTCGAGAACGTAAGGATCGCTAGGGAGGGAGGGGTCCCGATGTGCCAGGACACGGGGAGCCTGGTCTTCTTCGTGGGTGCGAAGGGATGCTGTGATGAGATCTGCAGGATCATCAAGGAGGGTGTCGCGATGGCGACCGAGGCTGTGCCCCTCCGGGCGAACATAGTCGACCCGTTCTCGAGGAGGAACACAGGCAACAACCTAGGGAGGGGCAACCCGATGATACACCTCGAACCAAGCCCGGATGGGATGGTCCGGATTGGCATACTAGCCAAGGGTGCTGGGTCGGAGAATGTCAGCGCCGCCACGATGCTCGACCCGGACCAGTCGGTGGCAGGGATAAAGGAATTCGTTCTCCAGACCATCAGGAAGGCAGGCGCAAAGCCATGCCCCCCTATCATCGCGGGGGTCGGCGTCGGGGGGAGCCTCGACGAGGCAGCTCTACTGAGCAAGCGGGCCCTGATGAGGAGGCTCGACGAGCCTACAGAGGACGCCTTCGCAGCGCATCTCGAAGTGGAGCTGCTGAGGGAGATCAACTCGCTCAGGATCGGCCCGATGGGGTTCGGGGGCAAGAACACGGCGCTCGCCGTCAGGCTGGAGGCTGCGGACTGCCACACGGCCAGCCTTCCCGTCGCGGTGAGCATACAGTGCTGGGCGCTCAGGAGGATCTTCCTAGAGGCTGAAGGGGACAGGGTTGCGATCAGGAGGTGATGGCTTGGGCAGAGCATACATTCTGCAGGGCAGGATCGGGGGGCGAGAGGTCGAGCAGCTGCAGGTCGGGGACGTCGTTTACATAACCGGCGAGATATTCACGATGAGGGACCAAGCCCACCTGAAGGCTCTTGAGATCCTTAGGGGAGGCGGGAGCCTACCATTCGATCTCCAGGGCGGGGTGATATACCACTGCGGGCCGCTCGTGAAGGGCGGTAAGGTGGTCTCGGCGGGCCCTACCACGAGCATGAGGATGGAGAGGAGCGAGGGCGAGATCATTGCTAGGACAGGAGCCAGGTGCATAATCGGAAAAGGCGGGATGGGGCCGGGCACTCTAAGCGCGCTCTCAAGTCACTGCGCGGTCTACACAGAGTACCCCGGGGGGGCAGGCGCACTGGCAGCCAGGTCGGTGGTGGGGATAAGGGAAGTTCACTGGAGGGAGCTCGGAGATCCCGAGGCGGTCTGGGTACTCGAGGTGGAGGGGTTCGGCCCCTGCTTCGTGACGATGGACAGCCACGGCAGGACCCTCAGGGATGCCATCAAGAAAGGGGAGCAGTGACGGTATAGCAACGCAGGTGGGCGGAGAAGGAAGGGGAGGCGCGGGGCCTAACCGCAGGGCTTCTCAACCAGCCCTTGCCTTTTGATAAACAATAGGAAAGGTTGGCGAAATGGGAAAAAGAGGGTTACTTCATCGCTGCCCAGGTTGACCTGATGGCTTCGACGAAGCGCTTCGTCGCCTCTTCTGGGTTCGCCGACTTCGTTATCGCGCCTCCGACGACCAGGACGCGCGCGCCGGCCCTGACCATCTGCGGCACGACCTCGAGCTTTATGCCGCCCGCCACGGAGACCGGGATCTTGAGGCTCCTGGCGAGGTTCTGAACGAGCGCGACTTTCTGATCCACCTCCCGCTCCCTCGACTGGGCGCTTATGCCCACGTGCATGCACACCATGTCCACGCCTAGCTTCTCGACCTCGAGCGCCCTGGAGAGCGGATCCTTGAGGTTCATCAGGTCGACCATCACCTTGACGTTGTATTTCCTTGCAGCGCCCACCGCGTCCGAGATTGTGTAGTCGTCGGTGGCGCCCATCACGGTGACGATGTCAGCCCCTGCCTCGACAGCGAGCTCGGTCTCCAGCCAGCCCGTGTCGAAGGTCTTGAGGTCTGCCAAGATCGTCGCGTTGGGGCAAGCCTTCCTCAGAGACCTCACGGCGTTGAGCCCCTCCGACTTTATCAGCGGGGTCCCCGCCTCGATTATCTCCGCGCCCCCGCGGTATGCCTTCTCGGCGATAGGTATGGCGTCCTTCAGGTAGCGCTCGTCTATGGCCACCTGTAGCTGAGGACCTTCGTAAATTGGCTTCAGACCCAATTGCAGCACCTTCTTGCTGGACGGGATCCCGTTGTAGTCCCAGCCTCTCACTGCATAGTACTCATTTAATAACCTATCCATGTCAACAGTCTCGCCCTTGGCAGGACCGTCGGGCATCGGGACCGCGGTGAACCTCCTCGGCAAGGCGTCGTCCTTCCTGGAGAAGCCTTCCCTGACGTTGAAGAGGCGCTCGATGTTGTAAATGCGCTCGCCTATCCTGTAGAACTCCTCCCTGTCCACGTAGAAGCCCGTCGCGCAGGTGAGCAGCCTTGCGTAGAAGTCCGGCTCGAAAGCGAGAGTGCTAAAGAGCGCCATCGTCGTGTACTTGCAGAGCACGAGCGAGTCCAGCACTGCGAAGACATCCTGCATGACCTTTGTGAGTGCCGCCTTGTCGTCGTAGGAGTTCGGGTTCAGGTACCTCGGCATGCTGAGGATCTCAGGGACTATCATGAATGCCCTGAGGTGGCACCCTCCCCTGTTCGAGGTGGCGTATGAGAGCGCCATGCCCTTCACCCCCCTCGGGTCGTAAGCAGGCAGCTCGAGCCCCTTGACGTGGATCGCAAAGTCATCAGCCTCGAGCTTCCTGGCAGCGCTGCGGGTCCCCTCAGCCAGCAGGTCCCCGATCCCCTCGCGGTAGGCGGTCATCCTGATCAGCTTGAGTAGGGCATCGGTATCCCCGAATTTTGCGTCAAGCCCGATGTCGGAGGGCTTGACCTTGCCCTTCTCAGCGCACGCCATCAGGAACCCTACTGCCTGACCCATCGATATGGTGTCGACGCCTAGCTTGTTGCAGAGGTCGTTCGCCACGGCTATCGCGTTCAGGTCGCTTATACCGCAGTTCGGCCCGAGTGCCCAGACGGTTTCGTACTCAGGCCCCTCAGTCTCTATCGTCTCGCCGCCCGGGAGCCTCGGCTCGGTGATCCTCCCGCACATGATAGGGCAGGCGAAGCACCCCTTCTTGCCACGGAGGATGGTCTTGGACATGTACTCCCCGCTCACTTTTTCGGCATCCTCGAACACCCCGGTGCTGTAGTTCCTCACTGGGAAGATCCCCGCCTTGTTTATGATGTGCACAAGGATCGAGGTCCCGTACCTGGCGAGCCCGTCACCGGTTATCGGGTGGCCTTTCAGCACCTGGATTGTGCGCTTGACCTCCTTCATGAACGCATACCGGTTTGCGAGCGGTATCTCAGCCCTTCCCCTGACGACGATCGCCTTCAGGTTCTTCGACCCCATCACTGCGCCGACGCCGCCCCTGGCAGCTGTCCTGTGCTTCTCGTTCATTATCGCGGCGATCTTGACCAGCCGCTCCCCCGCGGGCCCGATGCACGCGACCCTCGCGAACGGGTCGCCGACGATCTGCTTGAGACGGTCTTCAGTCTGAGTCGTGTCGAGGCCCCAGAGGGAAGACGCGTCGTTGAGGCGCGCCTCGCCGTTGATTATTGAGAGGTATACGGGCTTGCCGCTCCTCCCCTCGAATATGATGCCGTCATAGCCCGACCGCTTCAGCTCGACGCCGAAGTGCCCGCCGCTGTTGGCGTCGAATATCGTCCCGGTGGCAGGGGACCTCGTCGAGACAGAGAACCTGCCCGAAGTGGGGGCAGCGGTCCCAGTCAGCGGCCCAGTCATGAATATGAGCTTGTTCTCTGGGCCGAGCGGATCGGTCCCTGGCTTCAGCTCATCGTAAAGGATTTTTGAACCGTACCCCCTGCCGCCTATGAACTGCGCGGCAGTTTCCATATCCAGTTCTTCTGAGGAGATCTCCCCAGTTGTAAGATTGACGCGGAGTATTCTGTTCATGTAACCGCCCAAGCGGTGGTCCTCCTGATGACAGGAGAGAATTGGGGGCACACTTATATCTTTCCTGCTTCCGGTTGAATTCAAGTAGGGAAGAAGAAGGAAGGAAAGTTGGACATTCTCGTCGGTGTTTCATATGAAAGTGAAGGCAGAGTTCTTCGCCGACCTTAGGGATAAAGTAGGCCGCCCGGCGATGGAACTTGAAATCGCAGGGAAGACCGTGCTAGACCTGATTGAGGAAATAGACGCGATCACCGGCGGTGCTCTCATCAAGAATGTCCTCGAGGGGGGCAGGCTGAAGGATTTGGTGAAGGTTCTCGTGAACGGCAGGGATGTCAGGGGGCTGAGGGGGCTCGAAACCGAGCTTGGCGAGGGGGACATCGTCTCTTTCTTCCCTCCGGTCGCAGGCGGCTAGCGGGGAGGGTCCTCTCCGGGGACAGAGACTTCCAGAGAACTTACAGAAAAGGGCTATGGACACGATGTAGAGGGCGCCGGCGACGGAGAAGGGCATTGAGAGGAGACCGAGCCCGAAAATCCAGGCGCCCACGACAGAGCTGAAGGAGAAGAAGGCGAGTGTGAACAACGAGGTCCTCTTGCCTGGACCAGAGATGTCAGCGAGCAGCGCATTACTCGATGCGGAGGAGGGCCTCTGAGACCCCCGAGATCAGGGACGGAATGAGGAGGGTCCCAACCTCCGGAAGCGCTGGCGGGCAACAATTTATCAGACCGATTCGCAAGTAAGTTTGATCCGGGCGACCGCGTTGAAGGCGAGGATAGCTGAGGATTACAACGCAACCGCAGGAATCTACGACATGAGGTACAGGGAGGAGCAGCAGCTGAAGATAGGGTTCCTCCTGAACAGGGTCAGGCTAAGAGACGGCGATACAATCATAGACGCAGGGTGCGGCACAGGCATCCTTCTTGAGGCAGCCTCAGAAAAGGCGAAGGCTTGGCTGGTCGGGATCGACAGCTCCATAGGCATGCTCCGCGAGGCGAAGAGGAAGGGGATCGAGGCTGACCTCGTATTGGGGGACATAGAGAAGATGCCCTTCAGGGATCGTGTTGCGGATGCGGTATTCTCGGTGAGCGTGATCCAGCTCGCGGACGATCCGGGGCAGGCGGTCAGCGAGATCAGGAGGGTTACGAAGGAAGGGGGTGCTATCGCAATAAGCTACCTGAGAAAGGCAGGGATCGATCCCCCGAGGGCAACGGGCATTAGGGCAGCGGTACATGCTTCGGAGACGATGAAAGACATCTTCATCACGGGCTTCAGGGAAGATTGACCGGAGGACCTCCGCTCTGTACAGAAAAGGTTTTTATAACGAGTCATATTCACGGTAAAGATGGTGTATCGATAAAATGCCCAGCGAGCCAATAAGATTGCTCAACAAGTCCCTGCATAGCCAGATCCTTGTCAAGCTGAAGGATGGCCACGAGTACGTCGGGACCCTTGAGAAGTACGACCCAACAATGAACCTCATCATGAGCGATGCGGTTGAGGCTTCTGACGACTCCAGCGAGCCGATAGCCAAGTACGGCAAGATCCTGGTGAGGGGCAACAACATACTCTACATAAAGACCTCGAGGCCGCAGTGAGCGACGCCCACGGACGGGTGCATGCCCACGCCGGCAGAGGTGGCGAACGCCCCATGTCATCAGTGACGCTTTATGAGGAGACAATAACCTGGAGGCTTATAATAGCACTGGTCTTGGGAGTGATGTGCTTCGCGGCAGGAGTGACGGTGTTCGCCTACGTGAACGAGCCTAGCGAGGACCCCACCCCGATGCTCGCCATCATCATAGTGGCAGCAATCGGCCTGGGGATTACGTTTAACTTCAGCAGGCTCTCGATCAGGGCCACTTTCGAGGGCATATCCGTGGGATTCGGGAGGATCAGGACCTCCTTCAGATGGGACCAGGTAGAGGACTGCTACATGGACGTGGCGTCCTCGATCAGGTACGGCGGATTCGGCATAAGGGGAGGCAGGTTCGATGGCAAGAACAGGCTCGTCACCCAGATGAAGGCGATGTAGAAGACCACCAGGCGCAGCCACGCGAAGTCCCTGGCGCCCAGCCACATGGC
>JARYLH010000149.1 GCA_029907755.1 Candidatus Methanosuratincola sp. | reverse complement strand
GCACGGTCAAGGCAGTCGTCCTGACGCAGGGGCTTTCACTGGCTTTCATGGTGGCGCTCGCGTTCACTGGCGACTTTGCGACTGCGGCGGTCATCTACATCATAAGGACCGGGCTGATGAATATGGCGACGCCCCTCTTGGACGCCTACCTGATGGGGATAGTGAAGCCTGAGCAGCGGGGCTTCGCGAGCTCGCTCAACTCGGTCATCTGGAGGATCCCGAACAGCGTCACTACCATAATCGGCGGGGCCATACTGGCTTCTGGGAATTACGAGCTCCCGTTCCTGATCGCGGGGGCATTCTACATCGTTGGGATCTTCCTCTTCTACGAGACCTTCAAAGACCTAAAGCCATCTGGGTGACCTTGGTGAGCGGGGATGGAGGGAAAACCGTTTCCGGAGCAAGCTTCCCGAGGCGTTTTTTGGCGTCGGAAGTTTCATTAGAAGGCGGCGGATTAATTCAAAAGTCGTCAGTCTCGGTGGCGGTTCAGGTGCAGAACGCTAATGCCCCCCCAATGGTATCGGTCGTTGTCCCCACACGAAACTCTGAGAAGTATCTGCAGAGGTGCCTGTTGTCGATCAGGGGGCAAACCTACAAGAACCTCGAGGTGATCGTAGTCGACAACCATTCGTCGGACAGGACGAGGGAGATCGCTGGTAGGTACGCCGACCTGGTCCTCATGAAGGGGCCCGAACGCTCCTCCCAAGTGAACTACGGGATCCAACATGCCCGCGGGAAATACGCATATCGGGTCGATTCTGATTTTTTTGTCGAGCCCTCGGTGATCGAGGAAGCCGTCACCAAGTGCGAATGCGAGGGCTTTGAAGCGATCTGCGTCCACAACGCCTCCGACCCCTCCGCCAGTTTTTGGGCAAGGGTCCGGAACGTCGAAAGAGACTGCTACAGGTACGACGATTTGAATGTGGCTGCGAGGTTTTTCAGGAAGGATGCTTTCGAGAGAGTCGGAGGCTTTGACGAGAGCCTGGTTGCTGCTGAGGATTACGATCTGCATAACCGGCTCGTCAAACACGGGTTCAGGATCGGTTACATAGAATCAAAGGAGATCCACCTTGGAGAGCCGGAGAGCCTGAAGGAGATCGCAAAGAAACATTACTATTACGGCAGGACGATTAAGAAATTCTTGGACAAGAACGAGGCGAGGGGGCTCAGGCAAGTAAATCCGATCAGGCCTGCTTTCCTACGCAACTGGCTCAAGCTGGTGGACGACCCATCGTTGTTTGTTGGATTTTTCGTCTATCGATTCGTGAAGTATTTTTCAGCAGGTGTCGGTTATCTCCTCTCGTACATGGATTGATGCATTTTTTGTTGTGCCGTGGAACCTACAACACGGAGAGGCGTCGCCTGAGCCGTTTGCCAACCGAGGGCTTCAGGGTTCGGTAAAGGAGCGCGGCGCAAATGCTTCGATCCACCACAGCCCATTCAGCTTGCACATGGCTCCAAAATGCATTCGGCTCGATAGAAACGAGTCTAGGCGATTTCAATTTTTCCTTTAGGACCTGCCCCTCCGTGTCGACCTCGCACCCTGCGATCATCTCCGCCAGCCTTCGGAAAATGCGTGTGATGAGATGTCCATCCTCCCGAAGCCCCTCCCAACCCTGAGCTCATCGTGCTCCCCAAGCACCCTTCTGGAATTCCGTAGCCATGACGGCTATGCGCTTGGGGACGGAGGGATCCTGGCTCCGGACGGGCGGAGGGGGGTCCACGGGGATCATGCGCATTGATAGGCTGACGGGGCATTGTCGCCGAAGGGAATGCTAATGCGTACTTTGCCATAATCAGATTGAGCGGTATCCCGTAGATGACCGAGATTATTTCTCGCTGGGTACAGCCTCAGCCAAAAAGGCAATTATCCCTCCGCCGCATAGAAAGATCAGGGTAAACAGTTGGCTCATAGCGGGGTTGGCAAGGAGAGAACATTCGTGGTACACGAGCACCACGCGAGGAGGCTTCACTACGATCTCCGCCTTGAGAAGGACGGCGTTCTGAAGAGCTGGGCAGTGCCGAAGGGGATCCCGCTCGAGAAGGGGTCAAAGAGGCTCGCTATACAGGTGGACGACCATCCGCTGGAGTACGCTGGCTTCGAGGGGACGATACCCGAAGGGGAGTACGGCGCGGGTACCGTGAGGATATGGGACAGCGGGACCTACGAAGCCATCAGCTGGGAGGGGGGCAAGATCGAAGTGATCTTCCATGGGAAGCTGCTCTCAGGCAGGTATGCGCTGGTCAGGTTCAGCAGGGCTGGTGAGGGCCAGTGGCTCATATTCAAGACCGGGTAGCACTGCGGGCGGCGGGTTACGCGGACGGCTACTGGATGATCGGGAGGGACGAATTTTGGATCCGGTAGGCAGGGCTGTGACGGTCAAGGAACCCCCAGGGAAGGGCAAGGCAGTCGTGTACTGGATGCAGGGGGCATTCAGGACGTCTCATAACCACAGCCTTGAATTCGCGGTTGAGATTGCCAACAGATCCGGGCTGCC
>JARYLH010000148.1 GCA_029907755.1 Candidatus Methanosuratincola sp. | reverse complement strand
GGTGAATGGGGCGAATACCTTTCGGACCCCACTCTTGCCGCGGCCATCCTCGACCGTTTCCTGCACCACTGCCATGTGGTCAACATCAAAGGAGATAGCTACCGGTTGAAGGGGAAGTCAAGGCCAAACACAAAAAGGGCCATTCAGACCAAAGGCTGACTTTACTTGCTTTGCTACCTACAATTTTAAACCGCCGTTTTTGGTACATTTTTATCCCGCCCTTGACAGCAAGTACCTGCCTCTGGAGATCGGTCAAATCGGGCTCGAACCGCTGAACCTCACGCCCGTTTTCTAAAAGCGTATGCCTCTCGACCAGGCTGAAGAGACGGAATATCTGTTCCGAGGTGGGCCGGTGGTTCGGCCTCTCCTCCGGGTAGAGGGGGATATCCTCGATGCCCTCCCTCTCCATGGCCTTCCGCAACTCACGCTCGATGAGCGTGCATATGAGCAGGCCGATGAAATAGAGGAAGAACAAGGCCTCGATGCGGCCCTCGTCCTTGAGAAGAACCGGCGCTATCTCCAGGACCGACTTCACCTGGGAGAAGCGCTTCTCGATTACGGGCTGGCGCTTGTGGGCCTCGAGGACCTGCCTGGGAGTCAGGGACCTGTCGTTGGTGAGCAGCGGGTACATCCCGTCGCTTCTGCGGTCGTAGGCTATGGCCGCCTCGTCGAGGGCCCAGGTGATCTCCCACTTGAGCTTGGTCTTCCTCACGAACTTGGTGTCCGGGCCCGGACGCCCCGGCCGCTCCTGGCGGAAGGTGTGCTCGGGGACGGCATGGAGCGAAACCTTGACGTAGCGCGCCACGCGCCACCTCTCCAGGATGTCGTCGATGGCCCTCTGCACCTCGTAGCGCGAGCGCTTGCGGGCCCGGGGGCCCATCTCCCGCCGGGCGAGGTCATCCAGCTCCTGCGCGGCTGAGGCGATGCGGTCGGCGCGGGCCTGGGTCTGGTGGGCACGCAGCAGCGAGCTCAAGACCCAGGTCACCGGCCACCCCTCCCCCGAGGGCAGGTGGTGCCTCCAGACGAACCAGCGGTCCCGGGGCAGCCCCTTTCCCCGCGGGTTCTCCCGGTCGATCGCCTTCTCCCAAGCGGGCTCGTGATCCTGCACCCACTCCCGGAACAGCCTGTCCTCGATGCGGCTGCGGGGCAGGACGGTGACCAGGCGGCCGCCGTGCCTGTCGATGTAGTCGAGGGCATCCTCGTTACAGAGTTTTCCGTCCGCCACGTAGAGGAAGTCTGATCTGCCGCATGCCCGCACCAGCGCCTCCCAGGTCTCCTCGTGGGTGCGGGAGTCTGAGGCGTTGCCCGCCTCGCAGCGGAACATGACCGGCACTCCCCCGTCGGCGGTGGAGGTGAGGATGAAGAGCAGCTGCTTCAGATCCGGCCGCCTGTCCTTGGAGTAGCCGTAGGTGATAAAGGGGGCGCGTTTGCCCCGGATGCTCCTTCCCCTGGCCCGGGCGTACTGGCCGCAGAACTTCACCGTGGTGGAGTCGTTGTGCAGCTCCGCCAGGGAGAGGGAGAAGCGCTCGGCGGTCGCGATGACCATCTCGGTTAAGAGGCTTCCCCGGTCCGCGTCGAAGAGCCGGTCCAGGGCCCTGCCGCACATGTCGTCGGTGATCCTCGCCGCCTCCTCCGGCGCGAGTGAGAAACCCTCCGGCGCGTAGGTCAAAACCACCTCCCCCAGCCGGTAGATGGGCTCTCTTTCGCAAACGATGGAGCGCAAGAGCACTCCGAGCCTGGTGGCGTAGGTGAGGGCGCAGCGGGGATCGGAGGTGGGCACGGCGCGATCGAGGATCTCCTCCAACCCGAGGCGGGCGGTGAAGTGGTTGATGAGGGGCAAAGGACCCAGGCGCTCGCTTCTAAGCTCGAAGGCCCCTCCCTCCATGCTCCCCCCTTGACTCTTGTCTCTACTTGCTATACTATAAAAGCAAGTAGAGGATGTTGTCAAGAGGTCATGGGATGAAGAAGGAAACAGGGGAAGATACGGGCCGCATAGAGGAGATCAAGCGCAAGATCTCCGCTATGGACCTTATCTGCGCGGGCACGCTGCAGAAGCGCTTAAAGACCTGCGGCAGGCCCTACTGCCGGTGCTTGACTGACCCCGAGGCGCTGCACGGCCCCTACTACGAGTGGACCCGCTACGTGGACGGCCGCCTCGTCCACAAGACACTGTCCCCCGACCAGGCGCAGATGCTTGAGCAGGCCATCGCCAACAACCGTGAGTTAAAGGCCCTTCTCGGCGATTGGAGGCATGAATCGGCCGAGATCATCCTTGGGACGAAGAAGACAAAAGCCTAGCTGAGCTGGGAACAAAATTCGGAGAAAACCGTTTCGAGATGCGCGGAATGGGAGTCCAGTGTGCACGTGGGTAGGAGTAGAAAGTCAGCGTATCCTCCAGGCCCTCGGATAGCACGGAGCAGGCCTCGGGGAGGAGCGAGCGCCACCTGTCCACAACCCTCTGGGCCTTGGCCCTGGCTTCCTCCGCACTCTCCTGGTTGTGGATGGTCTTCAAGGAGGCC
>JARYLH010000147.1 GCA_029907755.1 Candidatus Methanosuratincola sp. | reverse complement strand
GGCTTGACCACCCGGCAGTTTGTCAACTCATATTCTCCGACACTGGATGCCCTCTCTGCGAACTTTCTGGCGGCAGACTCAATTGGAGGCGTGCTCGAGAAGAGGTAAACATGCACAACCCCGCCATCCCCCTTCAGGAACTGGCGTGCAGCATCCAAGAACTCTAGGGACTGGGCGGGCAAGTTCATTATTACCCGGTCTGCCGTATTCTGCAGACTTGAAGATAGATCGGATGCATCGCCGCATATCGGCGTAACTTCACCCTTAAGACGGTTGATACTCAAATTGTACTCCATCATCTTGACTGCGTCTGGATTGACGTCGATCGCGAAGACCCTTGTTCTGTGCCTCTTCGCGATCATTATGGAAAAAGGCCCTACGCCTGCGAACATGTCCACCACAGTTTCTCCGTCCCTGACAAGGGATGCCACGCGGTTCCTCTCGTATCCCAGTCTTGGGGAGAAGTATGCCTTGGAGAGGTCTACCCTAAGCCTGATCCCGTACTCCGAATGCACAGTCTCGCGCTTGTCCTCTCCGGCGAGGAGCTCGAGGAGGGGTACACGGTAAGGACCGTCGACCTTCCCCGTCTTGAGCAGTACTGTTTTAGCGCTTTTGTGGAGGCTGAGCAGGGCCTCGGCTATCTCTTTACGGTACGGCTCTGCGTCGGGAGAGAGGCGCTCGATAACTATGATATCCCCGACGATGTCGTAAGATTTTGGTAGAGATCTGAGGGCCTCCTTGGGCACCCTGCCCTGAAGGAATTCTTTCACGCTCTTAGGGCAGGAAGGCGAAATTTCCGGGAGGCTCCTTTGCTCCACGAAGACCTCGCCGGCTCTGGAGATCTCTTCGATCTCATTACGTTCAGGACGCCTAGTGACGGGGAAGTATATGGAACCCCCCTCGGAGAAGATCTTCCTGGTCCTGTCTAGCAGACCGAGGGCTACGATTGCACGCCTGACATTCTCGCCTGTCCCTCTCCCTGTCCTTATGCAAAAACAACATCCAGGCTTGTCCATCTTGTCCCCGACTGATATTTGAAACGTGGGATATATATCATCTTCAACCGGATTGCGCGGATGCCTTTTCAGAAACTTCATTAGCCCCAACCATAGATATTTCAAGCCAGCACCGCAGGTGTCTTTGCATGGTACCAAACCCCATCAGGACCGGCTTGCTCAGGCTCAGAAAATGGCATGAGATAGTGCCCCTGCCCAAGGAGATCGTGATAGAGCCGACAACCAAGTGCGATCTCGAGTGCCCTACTTGCCTGCACAAGACCATTACTGGCGCCAGGGGGGAGAAGGACATGAGCTTTGATGGCTTCAAGAGGATCCTAGACGGGATACCCACTCTCGAGCAAGTTGTCATGAGCGGCTTGGGCGAGCCCCTTCAGAGCCCCGAGGTGCTCAGGATGTGCACCGAGGCACATCTCAGGGGCTTAAGGACGAAGTTGGTCACGAACGGCATGATGATCAGCGAGGAGAATGCGTACGACATAGTCTTCGCATTTGATTTCATCGAGCTATCATTCAACGTTGCCACGATCCCCGCAATTGACATGCTGCTCGCCGAGCAGCCGTCGCTGGGAACGGACGGCAGGCTGAGCGTTTCTGTTCTCGGGACCCCTGAGAATCTGAGGATCCTGCCTGCGGTCCAGTCCATGCTCGCCAGGAAGGGGGTGAGGTGCGTGCCTTTGCCTCTAGAAAACTGGTGGCCGGAGGATGGCACAGCATACCAGGCGCTCAGGGAGATGGTGCTCCAGGCTGGCGGAGGGGTGGTGAAGAAGAGGTTCGGGAAGTGCCACTGGCCATTCTCCAGCGCATTCATATCATGCGATGGGGAGGTCACTCCGTGCACCGCGAGGATGGACCCCAGCAGGATCACCTTTGGCAACGCTTTCGAGACACCCTTCTGGGCCATATGGGACTCGGAACCGTACCGTAGTTTTAGGAGAGACCACTTACGAGGCGGTTACAACAGGGTCTGCCAAGGGTGCCCGTTGGAATGACTGTCTGAAAGAAACGCTCCAGAGCGGCAGGGATGCATCGTCTGGCTTTACAAGCGTTGGATGGCGGGTTCGGGGGGATTCGAACCCCCGACCTACGACTTAGGAGGCCGCCGCGCTGTCCAGTCTGCGCCACGAACCCTTGGGTAGAGGAATAAAAGAGCTCCATTTATATTTTTGTCGGGGGGGATTTCAGGACGGCGGAAACTACATAGCCCCCCAAGTCGAAGCACTTCGAGGCCCTTTCGATCACTACAGAGTCGCTCGTTGCAACAACCTCGCCGCTGGTGAGGATCTCGGTGTCGGATCGCATTGACGTCTTTGATGTGCCTGGCACACCTATGGCACGCATCAAATCCAGCGTCTTTTTTGAGAGCTCCCCGCTGCGGCTGACAGAGCGGTCATAGACGAAAACGGAGAGACTGGGCTTCAGGTCGCATATGCATGGGACCACCAACCCAAGGCACTCCACCAGATCTCCAAACGTCGGTTTCCTGAGACCGATCGAGATGTCCCTCACGAATCCGTCGTCGCTGAGGTAGAGGGGATGCCCATG
>JARYLH010000146.1 GCA_029907755.1 Candidatus Methanosuratincola sp. | reverse complement strand
CTTTGCCCGGCAGCGACGGTCACGTTAATCACGCCGTCATAGTACCCTTTTTTCGATGCTGTAAGTGGAACTGTGATGGAACTCCGGTCGGCAGGCAGTTCGATTACGATCGTGTAGCTCCCGTCATCCGAGCTCCATGTGTAGCCCGAAGGGGAGAATACCATGGCTGAAGATACGGGCCTGTTCATGGAATCGAGCACCCTGCCTGAGACCGCCACTTTTGCAGGCCCAACCGTGGAGAGCTTGAAGTCGACATTCTTTGTCTCACGGCCGGCCGCCACGAGAACAGTCTTGGATTTTGAGAATTCGTTGTTGGCAATTACAGTATAGCTTCCGTTACCGAGCCCTGTATTTATCGAGTATGTTCCGTCTTGATTCGAGTAGGCGTAGCCGAAGTACTTGTCGTCGCTGCTGAAGGCATAGACGAGTACTGATCCCGCCGGTGAATCGTCAGAAAAGACGATCCTGCCCGAGATGATCCCGGACCGCTTGAGGACAAAGTTAACGGTTGAGGTAGATCCGGCAGTCAAATTCACGGTGGCGGAGTCCGAGATTGGATTAAAGACATAACCGGTTATATCGTATATCGTCAGGTTGTACCTGCCGCTGGGAAGGTTCGTTGATATGTTGAACCGCCCAAGGCTATCGGCCTTTGCGAAAGCGAACCTGGATTGCCCGTCGATGCTAAAAGCCCTCAACGTCACTCCTGCCACAGGCGATCCGCTTTCATCCTTGACCGTGCCGGCGATTATGCCCGATGCGTTCAGGCGGACAATGACCCCCGATGTAGTCTGCCCTTCAGTCGCGGCGATGCCGCTGACAGATCCGGTCACGTATCCAAAGCCAGAGGCGGGGAAGTATGGGTCTATGTACCCGATTATTGAATAATTGCCACTCCTCACGTTTGAGTCGAAGGCGAATGCCCCAGATGCGGAAGATCGGCTTACTGCCACCACCGAACCGCTCCCTTCGTCCAAAAGCCGCAAAGATATGTTCGATACGGGTTCGCCATTAGGCCCGACAACCGTTCCCTCGATTCTTGCGGATGGGCTCAGGCTGATCACGCCTAGATCCTTAAGGTACCCAGCGTATACGTTTACCCCGCTCAGGTAAGTGCTGATGTACCCGGGTGCTGAGACCTCTATGTCGTAAGTGCCTGCTGCCAGCCCATCTATTATTGAGAAATCCCCCAAATCGGAGGTCGCCGTTACGGCAGCACCATTATCGCCCGATACGACTACAGAGGCGTTCCCAACAAATATATTCCAATCAATAAAAGATTGATTAACTTCAGAGCCCACAGGCAGGGAAATACTGTTGAGAGAGAGCAACAAGAGAACCGCAACCAGGAATAACTTGCGCTGCATCAATACCACATTTACCATAAAAGCCCTTTTTTGTTATAACCCTTTCTAGAGGATTAATTTCGCACTCGAATCGTATTGGAGTGTTAAATGCTGGATTTTACTACAGTCCATAGTACTTTTTGTACTCCGCATAGTTTCCCCCGAGGAATTCTTCGAAAGCCACCCTGCTCAGGCGGTCTGCCTCTGCGTTCTCTTCCCTGGGGACCCATTTGAGGGTGGCCTTGCTGAAGTGACTGAGGAGATCCTTTGCCTTCCTGTGGAGCGCGACCAAACGCCTTGCCCTGACCGCATACTTGCCGGAGAGCTGGTTTATTACTAACTGGCTATCGCCCCTTATCTCGACCTCGCCGTTGTAACCGATGGAGAGGAGGTGCTCGAGCCCCCTGATCAACGCGTGGTACTCCGCGACATTGTTGGAGACGTCGTCGCCGAGCATTCCCGCCCCGACGAAGCCATAGCCCTCCTTGAGCTTCTTTCCATCGGAATAAATGGCATACCCAAAGGTTGCAACACCGCCTGGGTTTTTGGGCATGCAGAGCCCATCGAAGTAGAGCGTGATCACAGGGGGTTCACTCCCCTGTTAATTGGGAGGGTGGGCTTTTAACCCCACCGGCAGAAGCCCTCCCCACAGCATAGCCAGGATCTGGCACACGGTTCTGGAAACCTTAGGGATGGGGCGCCTATTACTGTAGATAATAAATAGATAGATTAAAATATAATATCGTTAGTATTATGCGGGGTGCCGAAAATGGCAAGAAGAAGGGGATTTAGCACTACTGCGATCCACCACGGGTGTGCAGAAGGCGACGACATAATAGCGCCGATCTACCAGACCGCCATCTTCAAGCACCCAAACGGAAAGCAGATCCGGGGAAGGGACCTCAAGTACAGCAGGGAGGACAACCCGACAGTCAACCTTCTGGAGAGGAAGATGGCAGCCCTCGAGGGTGGAGAAGACTGCTTGGCTTTTTCTTCAGGAATGGCAGCGATCTCGACCCTTCTGCTAAGCCTGACCCGGCAGGGAGACACCATCGTTACCTCAAAGGAGGTCTACGGGGCGAGCCTCATCCTCATGAGGTCGCTGGAGAAGTTCGGGATCAGGGTCAAGTGCGTCCTGAACGACAAGCTTGAGGGGGAGATTGGCAACGACACCAAGCTCGTCTTCGTGGAGTCGATTACGAATCCTACCTTGAACGTCCCTGACATCAAAGGTATAGCCGAGGCGTGCCGCACGAAGGGGGCTACCCTGGTCATCGACAACACATTCGCCACGCCCGTAAACTTCAGGCCGATCGAAGCG
>JARYLH010000145.1 GCA_029907755.1 Candidatus Methanosuratincola sp. | reverse complement strand
CCTGGCGGTCTGGACGAGCCTGTCCTCGAGCTCCAGGTTCCCGACCTCCCTGAAGCCGGAGCTGATTATCAGGGCAGCCCTGATCCCCTTCTCACCGCACTCCTCGATTATGTCCGGCACGTACGCGGCTGGAACGGCTATCACAGCAAGGTCGACCTCGCCAGGGATCTCCTTGACGGACGTGTACGACTTCAGCCCCATCACGTCCGCGCCCTCCGGGTTGACGGGGTAGAGCTTCCCCTCGTACCCGCCTGTCAGGATGTTGCTGACGAGCTCGTACCCTATCTTCTTGGGGTTCTTGGACGCCCCGATCACCGCAATGCTCCTTGGGGAGAACATCACATCGAGCCCGCTCATCGAAAACACCATGCCGGATACAGACATTAGGATAAGAGCGGGGCATACGCCTAATAAATTGTACGCCCGGATCCCGCCCGCCCCAGGGATTCAAAAATTCCTTTATATGTGGCGTTGGTGCCTGTAATGGGGTGGGACGGAATTGGCTACGACCTACAGGGTGCCCCCGGATGTGCCGCTGGTAGGGGCAATCCCATTCGGCCTGATAGACAGGGGGACGAACGTGGTACAGGTCAGGCCCTCCACGGCTTGCCCTCTGAGCTGCATATTCTGCTCCACCGACGCCGGGCCGAAGTCCACGATGAGGAACGCAGAGTACCTCGTCGATCTGGACCATTTGCTGGAGTGGTTCAGGCCCGTTGCCAAGATGAAGGGGAAGGGCGTCGAGGCTCACATCGACACCGTGGGTGACCCCCTAACGTACCCGAGGATATCTGACCTGGTCCACGAGCTGTCGTCCACCGAAGGTGTCGAGGTGGTGTCGATCCAGACCCACGGGCACCTCCTGAGCGAGCGGCTCCTCGACGATCTCGGGGCTGCAGGACTCTCCAGGATAAACCTTTCCTTGGACGCGCTGGACCCGGAGCTGGCGAGGGACCTCTCCGGGACCTCGTCGTACAGCCCCGCCAGGGTGATGGGGATGGCGGAATACGCCATCAGGAACACGGGGATCGACGTCTTGGTAGCACCGGTCTGGGTCAACCCGATAAACACGCGCGAGCTGGACGGACTGATCGGATGGGCAAAAAGCCTGGGCGCCGGGAAGAAATGGCCCCCGCTGGGCATACAGAAGTGCGAGAGGCACAGGTTCGGCAGGAAAGACCGGCGGATAAGGTACATCAGCTGGTACGCGTTCTACGAAAGCCTCAGGGGGCTGGAGGGCAAGCACGGGGTCAAGCTGGTCCTGAAGCCCTCCGATTTTGGGATCAGGAAAACGCGGGCGATAAGGAACCCGTACAGGCGCGGGGAAAAGGTAAGGGCGAGGATAGTCGGGCCTGGCTGGCTCAAGGGCGAGATGTTGGCAGTCGATTCAGGCGGCAATAGATTGATCACAGTGGTCGGGGGACAGTGCGGAGTGGGGGAGAGCATAGACGTGAGGCTCCTCAGGGTCAAGGACAACATCTTGGTCGGAAGGCCCGCCTGATCCACGCCGCGCAAGCCATGCGCCGACCGAACTCATTAGAACCCGGTCAATATAGGTCTTGTGCGCGAGATCCCATTTGCCAAGTGGCAGAGGGGCGGGCGACCAGAGCTTTTCCCACCATTGACTTGAGGAGCCCCTCCCAAAGCCAATGCTTATTTTGTTGTCGAGAGAACTTGGATACGGTGTGCTCATTGCACGAAGACGAGGAGGGAGGGCGGATCGCCGAGCTGTGCAGGGTTGCGGTGTCGCTGGGCGCAGATGATGCGAAGGTCATCGAAGCAAAAGAAGTGGTCATCGGGAACTGGGTGAGGATGAAGTGCCAGTACGGCTGCGACGGCTACGGAAGGACCCTGGCGTGCCCGCCGTTCTCGCCGACCCCGGAGGAGTTCCGCAGGGTCCTATCCGAGTACAGGCACGCAATACTGGTCAGGATGACGCCCCCTGACCTGAAGGAGTTCTCGTTATTCTGCCACGACCTGATGCTCAGGCTGGAGCGCGAGGCGTTCCTGAGGGGGCACTACAAGGCGATTGGCTTTGCCACAGACGGCTGCCCCTACTGCGAGGAATGCAACCTCGAGTCGTGCATACACCCCGAGAAGCTCAGGCCCTCGATGGAGGGGTGCGGCATCGACGTCTTCGCCACAGTGAAGAAGGCTGGCTACGAGATCGGCGTTCACAAGGACAGGAGTGCGAAGCCCTCCTTCTACGGTCTCCTCCTTGTGGAGTAGCGGCAGCATTTCTGTGTGCGCCGGGCGTTCCGCGGACGGGCGCAATAACCGATCCGATCAGATCATGGAGAGTATTCCCGAGTACTTTTCCATCCTCATGATCTTCCCCTCCGGCTGGATCATCCAAGTCATCCAGCAGAGGTCGATCGGGCGGTACCCCGTCTGCTTCGCAATCCCCTCTGCCTTCATTATGAACGCCATGTTGTCGTCTACGGGCTCCTCGCCGGCTTTGACCAAGATCTCGTTGATGACGCGCTTCACGATCTTGTCCGGCATCACCGTGTCGATGCCCCCCATCATCCTGAGGTACTGGTATGTTACGAGGCCGACCCCGCTTATGCTCCCGATCGGATCGATCCGCCAGTCCTCCAAGGAGGAGGCTGCCGCCCAAGACCTCAGCGCATCCCGGTCTGTCCCTGAGGGCAGGTTGGAGAGGTACGAGGCGATCCCGCGCGCGGCGGCCCAAGACCTGCGGTTCCTCCAGACGCCCAGCAGCTCGCCAGGGTCCGACCTTGCCAGATCCCTGAGCGTTTTGATCCGCCCTGCCTCCACGAATTCCCTCCTGAAATAGTCCACCTTCGGAACGACTGCCGTGAAATAGTTCAGCCCGATCGACGTGAATGCAGCGTCCACAA
>JARYLH010000144.1 GCA_029907755.1 Candidatus Methanosuratincola sp. | reverse complement strand
GGTCCTCAACCCCCTTATTCATGAAGCAGACCTTAGTAGACGAGATATAGCCTATCGGAGCATCAAACCAGACGTAGACGACCTTCCCCTCACCACCCTCTACTGGTATCGGGACTCCCCAAGACATGTCCCTGGTGATGTCCCAATCATGCAGCCCCTCGTTTATCCACTGGAGCGCGTACTTTCGCACATTCTCTGGGATCTTGCTGTTGCCCTCAAGCCATTTCCTAAGCCTCTCCTCGAAGGCGGTAAGCCTAAAGAACCAGTGCTTTGTCTTGGAAGGCGCCGGCCTGGCCCCGCATATCGCGCACTTTGGGTCCTTGAGCTCGTTTACCCTCAAATACCTGCCGCACGAGTCGCAGGAGTCCCCCCTCGCCCCCTCGTACCCACAGAAGGGGCAGATGCCCTCAACGTAGCGGTCAGGGAGATACTTGTCGCATTTCGGGCATTGGAGTAGGTCAATCTCCTGCTCGTAGATATACCCTTTCTCGAGGAGGGTCCTGAAGAAATGCTGCGTCATTTCGTAATGGATGCCCTCGGTTGTGCGCGAGAAGTAATCGAAGCTGCAGCCCATCTTCTCCAGGTCACCCTTAATCAATGGGTAGTACCGGTCGGTGATCTCCTTCGGGTGGACGTGTTCCTTTTCTGCCCGAAGGGCAATCGGTGTGCCGTGTTCGTCCGTGGCACAAATGAATACGACATCCTCGCCCTTTCTCCTCAAATACCTGACGAAAACGTCGGGAGGGAGGTAAGTCGATCGCATGTGCCCCAAGTGCAGCCGATCGTTGCTGTAGGGCAGGGCAGAGGTGACTACTATAGGTGCCATAGCCATCACTCTTTTAACGAATATATTCACTTTTGCTTATTATTTAATGTGTCTAGACTATTGTTGGGAAGGGTGCGCCGGGCAATCGTTTCGGAGGCGGCTGCACCAGCCATACTGTCTTCGCGATCTGTACTATAAGGATTTATAGCGGATATATGTTTCCATAATTGAGTGGTAATGATGTCTTACGATTATGAGGCGCTACTCCAGAGGGGGTTCTCCAAGATACCCGAGAAGGTCTTCAAGTCCACCAAGTACGAGACCCCCAAGGCAGATGTAGCGGTAATCGGATCAAAGACGCTCATAAACAATTTCAAAGAGATAGCCTCGAGGCTAAACAGAGCCCCTAACCATGTGCTAAAGTTTATAGTCAGAGAGCTTGCGACCTCCGGAACCATGGAGGACTACAGGGCATCGCTGAATGGAAAGTTCTCCAAAGAGGTCGTTGACGAACTGATTGTAAGGTACATCAAGGCGTATGTACTCTGTAGCTCTTGCAACAAGCCAGACACCAAGCTGGTTAAGGAGGACAGGCTGACTTTCATCGTATGCGAAGTCTGCGGTGCGAAGAACCCAGCCAAGACGCTGATATGAGGGTAGCCCATGAAAGAGGAAAAGCTTCTTGTGAAGGTATGGACCATACGCGAAGGAGAAGTGATGGTAGCAGTTTGCGACCCTCAGCTACTCGGGAAGAAGTTCTCTGAAGGCCAGATACTCCTGGACGTCAATGAGGCTTTCTATAAAGGCGAACTCGTGTCGGCGGAGGCAGCCGTAGATTACCTTAAAAGGGCCACGGTTGCGAACCTGGTCGGCGAAGTGGCGGTGCGGTGCGGCAAGGAAGCAGGCCTTATACATGAAGATGGTGTAATGACAGTGAATGGAGTGCCTCACGCTCAATTCGTTCTTATATGAGGGGCGCTGCGATGGGGCGCTTTTGTGCCAAGTGCGGATCCGAGTCGGGCGCTTACATCCGAGGGCTTTGTGGCGATTGCTACTGGAAGGGAGTGGACATGGAAATGCCTTCGGACATATCCGTGACTATGTGCCCGGAATGCCGATCCTACCTACAGGGGAAAAGGTGGGTTGAGAGGGACGAGATTGCGGACAATGACTTCAAGGCTGTTACTGCGGCTGAGATCGAGCTACTTAGGCAGAAAAAACTGCCGGAAGGGGTAACACTTGAAGGCACGGACGGAGAGATCCTCGACAGAGATGGCAACGGTCTGCCCAAGACAATGGTGCTGAGCCTGAAGCTCAAAGAGAAGTCCACAGGTTCAGAACACAAGACTTCGGTGCTCGTTTCGATAGAGTACGCGACATGCGGGACTTGCATCAGGTTCGCCAGAAAGGAGCACGAGGCGGTCGTGCAGATAAGGGCGGACGGTAGAGATCTGGACGCAGAGGACCAGAATCACGTGGAGCGGGCGATAGACGAGATAAGCAAAAGAGGTTCTGAGAAGAAAAGGGCGTGCATCGTCGAGGTGAAGGAAAAGGAAGGGGGATACGACATGAAATTCGCCACGCTGGCAACCGCCAGGGTTTTCGCAAAGAGGCTCCACGAGGATTATGGTGCAACCGTTCAGGAGAGCCCCAAACTAGTTGGAGTGGACAGGAGGACGGGCGGCAGAGTCTACAAGAATACGATCAGTATCAAAATGCCGAGGCTAAGGGCCGGGGACCTTGTCTCGCTCCGGAACAACGTGTATTTGCTCACCGGGTTTGATCGCGGCAGGGCGGTCGTAAAAGACATGAGGAGCAGGGAGCACAGAACCCTTGGTTTGGACGAATTTGCCGCGCTTGAGAAGCTAGCAGAGGACGAGGTCAAGAGGGTCAGGTTGGACGGAAGGACGAGCACCCACGTGGACTTTTACGACTTGAAGGAATCCAGCTTCATCGAGGTGCCACCGGAGACAGTCCCGCCCGAGATGAGGATTGGGGAGGAGGGCCTCTTGATAAGACACTCCGGAAAGGAGGCAGTTTACAGAATTCCGAAGGGCGAGGTCCAGAGAGGCTGAACTGATTCAATAGCCCTCCTTCCTTCTTCGGAGGGATGGTTTATGGCGGGCCCGTCGGGA
>JARYLH010000143.1 GCA_029907755.1 Candidatus Methanosuratincola sp. | reverse complement strand
AAGGTCTCTGCGAGCATCGACGGGAAGGTCACAGCAATCGAGGGTTACAAATGGGACAGGGAGCGCCCGTATGAGGAGAACTTAAGGAGGGCATACGAAGAGCTCGAGGCAGGATCGGATGATCTCGATGCGATCAGGGACTACTTCAGCAGGTGCAGCGGCGGATTCTCCTACATAGCGGCCAACGGGAGGGGCGAAGTGCTCGCGGGCAGAGGGAGCTTGGGCGTCAAGCCGCTAGTGCTCGGGAAGATGGGATTCGACGGCGGGATCGTTGCGTCAGAGAGCTGCGTGATGGACATCATCGGGGAGAGGGTCCCGATAAGCCCTGCCGAGAACATCGAACCGGGGGAGGCGATGGTTTTCACGCCAATGTCGGCACGGACCGAGAAGGTCCAGAACTCCCCAAAGAGGGCCTACTGCATATTCGAGTACGTCTACCTAGCGAGACCGGACTCCTACATAAACGACATCCCTGTATACAGGGTGAGGCGCGAGATAGGCAGGAGGCTTGCCCAGGAGGGGTGCGCAGATGCTGACGTGGTAATAGGGGTCCCAGAGACCGCGATACCATTCGCGATGTCATACTCGAACGAGACGGGCATACCTGTGGAGAAGGGGTTCGAGCTTACGGGCAGGAGAGTCAGGAGCGCGATGAAGCCGAACCAAGTCGAGAGGCTCAAGGGTGTCCAGCTCAAGCTGAACGTCATAAGCGAGGCGGTGAGGGGTAAAAGGGTCGTCCTAATCGACGACAGCGTGGTCAGGGGGAATACGCTCGCAAACATAGTATACCTAATGAAGGAGAAGGGAGCGAAGGAGATCCACGTCAGGATCGGGAGCCCGCACATAGTGTCGCACTGCCCGTTCGGGGTCGAGGTCCCAGGAGAGGACGAGTTGATAGGGAAGCACCTCAAGGAGGATAAGATAGCAGAGGTCATAGGCGCCGACTCTTTCAAGTACCTCAGCCTTGAGGGGCTGATCGAGGCCACCGGGCTGAAATGCAGCGAGTTCTGCACAGGATGCTTCAACGGAGTCTATCCGGAGGTGGAGTGAATGAAGATACTTCTGGTTGGAGGCGGGGGCAGGGAGGATGCGATCGCCGAGTCGCTAGCGAAAAGCGCGCACTGCCCAAGGCTGTACTGCATCTCGGAGCTGATCAACCCGGGCATTAGGAGGATCGTCTCATCGGGCGGTGGCGAGTACTTCAGGGGCGACACAAACGACCCGACCGCCGTAGTGGGCGCGGCCCTGAGGTGCAGCCCCGACTTCGTATTCGTTGGACCCGAAGAGCCGAACTTCCACGGGATCCCGGACGCTCTCGAGGCAAAGGGGATACCATGCATAGGGGCGAGCAAGGAGGTGGCGGAGCTAGAGCTCTCCAAAGCCAGCATGCGGGACCTGCAGTGGAAGTACAAGATCCCGGGCAGACTCTGGTACAAGAAGTTCAAGACCTTCGAGGAGGCTGTCCCATACATAGAGGAGTACGCAGAGAGCATCGCCCTGAAGCCCGCGAGGCAGGCAGGCGGGAAGGGGGTCAAGGTCATAGAGGACTTCCAGGTTTACCTCCAGGACGACAAGAGGAAGGTCAAGAAAGAGCATGCAGAGTCCATCGTCAACGAGTACATGAAGGGCTACGATGATATCGAATACAAGCTCCTTATCGAGGAGAGGGTCTGGGGCCCGGAGTACACTGTGCAGTGCTTCACCGATGGCAGGACCGTTGTCCCGATGCCTGCTGTGCAGGACAACAAGCACGCGTTCGACGGGGACTTGGGGCCGGAGACCGGCGGGATGGGTTCAATATCCTGCTGCATGAACCTGAGGTACGGGGTCGAGGACGAGAGGGCGGTAATCACCGAGGAGGAGTACAGGCGCTCCGCAGAGATAGTCAAGATGATGATCGACGCGATACAGAAGGAGACGGGCAAGCGGTACCACGGGATATCGGCAGGGCAGATGATGCTTACTTCGGTCTGGGGGCCGACCGTGATAGAGATGTACTCGAGGCTAGGCGATCCTGAGGCTGCGAACGTCCTCACCATGCTAAAGACCGACCTCGTGGACATATGCGAAGCGATAATCTGCGAGGACCTGAATGTGGTGAAGGTTGAGTTCGAGAACCAGGCCGTGGTGGTCAAGGCGGTCTGCCCGGAAGGGTACCCAGACCGAAGGGATCTCGCGAAAGGGCACCCAGTCTCGCTCTCGGCGCCAGCCAACGCAGGGAGGATTCTCTGGGCATCGGCAGAGGAAACTGGGAAAGACGTGGTCACCGGAGGGTCGAGGGTAGTCGAGTGCATAGGGACAGGGGACACGCTCCCGGAGGCCAGCGCAAAGGCAGAGGAGCTCTGCAAGGGAGTTGGGCTCGCCGACGGGTGGAAGCTGTTCCACCGGAGCGATATCGGTACCGAGAAGTCAGTCCTCAGGAGGATCCAGCTCGGTAACATGGCAAGGGAGATCTACCAGTACAGGGAGAGGAGGGGGCTCCTCGGAAAGAGGATGATCTGGATACCCGGGAAGGGCTTGATGGAGGTAGGGTGATTAGGGAAAAATTCGGATTGCAAGGTGGGGAAATATGGTTTTCAAAATGAGCGAAAAAGAAAGGGTGCGGCTGATAAAAGAGATAGACTCGCTCAGGAAGGAAATCGAAGGGAGGCTCGTCCCGCTCGAGAGGATCTCGCCGGGAACCCCTGCGACATTTGTATCGGTGGGCGGAGGGGAGCTCGGGGATCTGGCAATCACAGCAGCCGGGAGGCACTTCGGCGGGGCGAGGGGGGGAATAATCGCTGTTGCCTTCGACAAGTACCACGGCTTCCCAGCACAGGACGCCGCAGACTACACGGAAGTCTTCGACATGATGGATGGAGAGCAGCTCGAAAAGATGCTCAAGAAGTACATCCCTGACCCGCGGGCCCCGCATGCGATCTACTTGGAGGTCGAGAGGATCGACACACAGAGGGCATACAAGCTC
>JARYLH010000142.1 GCA_029907755.1 Candidatus Methanosuratincola sp. | reverse complement strand
GGCAACCTCCACAGTATTGTCTTTGCTGCCCCCATCTACAACGATGACGTTCAACAATGAATGAGGATAGGTCTGCGCCAATATCGATCTGATGACGTGCCCGATTATCCACTCCCTATTAAGCACAACAATACCAATAGTCACTATTGGAGAAGGCATCTAGTCGCCTCAACAGCCCAATTATGTGATCAGTATCTCTATGAAAAGTATATTGCGTTACCTGTTGGCGCCTCGGGAAGGACTCGAACCTTCGACCAACGGGTTAACAGCCCGTCGCTCTACCGAGCTGAGCTACCGCGGCTCTATAGATGAGCAATAGGAATGCATATTAATGTTTTTTGTTGCACAATCAGTCTAACTACGTCTCCTCTATCATCTTGAGCTTCTTCGGAAGGTACTTGTCGACTATCGCGGTCAGACCGTGAGCGCTGAACGCCTCGAGCTCCGCCCTCCTCTTCGTCTTCTTGAACTCCTGGAGCTCGCTCTGCCACTCGAAGTCCCTATACCTCATGTCCTCCTCGAGGAGCCTGATCCTCTCCTCGTCCAGCTTGGTCAGCGGGAACGAGGGGAGGCTGAACCTCTTGATGTCCGTCGCCCATAGCCCGACCCACTTCGCCTTCACAGTCGTGAGCTCCCTGAGGTGCGCGGCGTTCGCGGAGCCCCTGATGATCACCATCGCGATGTGCATCCCCCAAGGGTCCGCGTCGGTGAGCAGGTAAACGGGCAGCCCGAGCTCCTGGTTGAGCCGCCTGATCAGCAGCCTCGCAAGCCTCGGAGCCTGCCCGGCTGTGTCTATCAGTATCGCGTTGAACTTGTCATACACCCGCTCCTCGATGAACCTCCTGAAGACTGCGTTCTTCTCGATAACGAAGACCTTGTCTGCCTTGCAGGACAAAAAGTCAGCCTGGGCGACAGAGAGCCCGACCATGACCCCATCCGGGTTCGAGCCGAGGTTCACCCTCCTCCCCTTGTGGGTCTCGGGCGTCGTGTACTCTATTTCGAGGTCCCCGAAGATCGCGGATCTCTCCTTGGGGAATATGTTGAAGCCCTCCCGGGGCTCCCCGAGCAGCGTCTCCAGGTCCGTCACCGTGTCGTCCGACTCGGTCTGGTCCCTGAACTTTATCCCATAGTTCAGCGAGTGGTAGTAGAGGTCCCTGAGCGTGCTGCTCTTCTCCTCCGAGACAAGCCTCTTCGCGAATGAAGCTACCCAGAGGAGCTGCGTGAGCGACCTGATCTGCTTTATGTTGGCGGCGGATCTGAGAGACCTCTGTTCTCCAAGCACGAACTGACCGAGCTCTTCGTCGAAGACGATGTTAGACGTCGTCCTGCTGGGTATCCTTATCCTAGGGAACTCTCCCCTCTCTATCTCGGCATAGATCTCGTTCCCGAGCTCACTCAGCTTCGACAAGACTTCTCTGTTCGACTTCCTTAGCATGTGCCTGCACCCTCCTCAGAACCTTCTCGTAGTCCGGGGGCTTCCCATTACCGGCGAGCTCGGTCGAGAACTGGGCGATCATCGGCAGGTACCTCTCGAAGACGGAGAGCCTCCTCTGGACGATGTCTGCTTTCTCCTTCTTGGCGAGGTGGTTCCGCACGTCTCTCGCGCACGTCTTGAGCGCCCACTCGATCTCGTACTCGACCTCCGGCCTGTCCGCGATGTACTCCTTACCGACCGTCTTGTAGGGCACCTTAGTGGCGCATATGTGGACGAAGAATGCCAGGGGCATCGAGCTGAGGTCCAGCCTGTACCTCTGCCAGTTGATCTTCTTGATGACCTTCATCGTCACGTCGCTGTGGAGGTCATACAGGAGCGGGATCTTGTTCGCGAACCTGAAGACGAGCATCTCATCCTGCGGGGTGATTGGGATGTCCCCGCCGTAAGCTATCGCTGCCTCGACTATGAACGGGTACCCCGCGTACGCCGATGCCCCCCTCTGGGTGACCGCCACGTACTCGGGCCCGAACTCCCTGATGATCCCCTTCCTAAGGAGCTCCTCGCCGATTGGGGAGAGGCACTGGGCGTCCGGGGGCTGGAAACCGTCGTACTCCTTCATCTTGTTGACGAGCCTGAGTAGGTCCTTCGAGTCCAGCGTCCTCGGGTTTGCGTTCTGGCTTATCTTCGCCTCCTTGAGGAAGTTCATCGCCGTGGCTGCCCCGACCCTGTGGAAGTTGTTCACTAGGAAGTCGACCATCGTGCTGCTCCTCGTCGCGTTAATCATCCTGTGGACGATCTCGAGGTCGACGCCGTACGGGTGGGGCTTGACCGTCTCTGCTGGCTTCGGCATCTCCTCCGTTATCTTGTCGAACCTGTAGAGCGTTCCGTCTGGGTCGATGAAGAGTATGTTCGCATAGGGGAGGAGGATCGAGGTCTGCCGGAAGTACTCCACGACCTTCGGCTTGGCCCTGACGTAGTCCCCCTCGAAGCTGAACTCTATTATTGTCCCGCGCCACCTCCCTGGGTTCGGTGTGACCTCCTTCCTCCTTATGATCGGCTTGTTCTCTTGGACGTTTATGTTGAGCTCGTAGAAGTACTTCTCGAACCCGCCCGTGCTGGAAAGGACTTTGACCGAGCTGTGGGCGGTTATCTGCCCGTATAGTACGGCCATCTTGCCCCCGAGCCCGAAGATGCCCCTGCTCTGCCTGAGCATGTACTTTGAGCCGAAGAGGATCTGCCCGAATGCGTACGGGACCTGGTCGTAGGGCACGCCGATCCCGTTGTCCTCGACCCTTATCCTGTAGATGGAATTCCCCTCGTCGATCAACTTGGTCCTCACATCAGGGGGGATGCTGTACTGCTCGCAGGCGTCCAGAGCGTTCTCGACGAGCTCCCTGATTATCGTGTAGGTCGCCCTGACGGGGTTGTCGAAGCCAGCTATCTCCCTGTTCCTGTAGAAGAAATCAGCCGCAGAGATTGACTGGAACTTCTCCCTGGACACCCCTCAACCTCCCTCTCAATCTTCTCCTTCTCCTTCCCGTTCCCCCTTCGTCCCCAGCACGGCTTCGCCCTCCCCCTTCCTCAGCCCCTCCTTGA
>JARYLH010000141.1 GCA_029907755.1 Candidatus Methanosuratincola sp. | reverse complement strand
ACCTCGAGTTCTACGGGAGGCTATACGGGATGCCCCGCAGGGAGCTCGGTGAGCGGGTCTCGGAGCTCTTGGCATTCCTCTCGCTGGAGGAGTTCTCGGGGCGCCTGGCCGGGAGGCTCAGCGGCGGCATGAAGCAGAGGCTCGCGCTCGGGGTCGCCCTGATACACCGCCCGAGGTTGCTGATCCTGGACGAGCCGACCGCAGGGGTGGACCCGCCCATCAGGAGGATGTTCTGGGACTACCTCAGGGGACTCAACAAGGAGTCCGTGACCATACTCGTAACGACCCACTACATGGACGAGGCGGAGAACTGCGACAGGATCGCGCTCGTCAACAGGGGTAGGGTCGTCGCAGAGGGGACCCCGCGGGAGCTGAAGAAGAGGGTCTTCGGTGGCGACCTCGTCGAGATAACCGTCATGGGGTGCGGGGATCCTGCGTCTGCGCTGCCTTCCTGCAGAATCCTCGAGCGGCAGGGGGCGGCCGGGGGAGGGTCGGAGGGCGCGCCGAGAATAGCCAAGCTTAAGGTGCTCGCCCAGGACGCGCCCCGCGAGATCCCCGCGATGGTCAGCGCGCTCGAGAGGGCTGGATTCACGGTCATCTCAGCTTCGCCAACCTACGTGACGCTCGAGGACGTATTCATCAGCGTGGTTGAGGGGGCGGGTAAAGTTGCCTGAGGGCGCGACGCCGAAGGTGCTGGCCGTAGTCAGGAAGGAGCTGATACAGCTGACGAGGGACCCGAGGTCCCTGGTAATGATCGCGCTGATACCGCTCGTAGTGATGCTCCTCTTCGGCGTCGGGTACGGGGGCTCTGCCGGGAAGGTCGGGATAGTCATCGTGGACATGGACGGGGGGCAGATGGGCACCGCCTTGGTCAGCGCGATCTCCGAGACCCCGACGGTATCCGTGAAGGCGAATGCGCACACGATCGAGGAGGCGCGCCTGATGGTCAGCAAGGGCACTGCTCCCGCGGCACTCGTGATCCCGGAGGGCTTCACATCCTCCCTGCTGAGCGGTAGCCCGGTCCAAGTCTTGGTGGTCATCGACGAGAGCTCCCCTACGCTCGCGAGCACGGTTAAGGACTCGATGCTCGCGGTCACGTACTACTTCCAGCAGGAGTTCGCGAGGCAGGTCCACGGGCCTTCGGTCGAGCTGATCTACAACTCTGTGTACGGGCCGACCGTGACCAACCTGGAGGCCTTCACACCGTTCGTCATAGCGCTAGTCCTGCAGCTCGTCCCGACGACCCTGATCTCGATCGCGATATGCAGGGAGAAGGAGAAGGGGACCTTCGAGCAGCTCATAATGTCCCCTGTCGGCAGGCTCGACATAATCTTCGGGAAGCTAGCAGCCTACTTCATTGCGACCATTGCGGACATGCTCATCACGCTCTTCGTCGCGATCAACGTCTTCGGGGTGGTCATCAGGGGATCGGTGCTCGACTTGCTGCTGATCTCGACGATATACCTCCTTGGGTCGCTGGGGCTCGGGATGCTCATCTCGGTCCTCTCGAGGAACCAGCTCCAGGCGAACCAGGCTGCCATATTCATCTTCATACCCTTCCTGCTCTTCTGCGGCGGCCTAGCTCCGGTTGAGCTCCTCTCGCCGCAGGCCGCGGCGATTGCGAATGTGAACCCGATGTACCACTTCATACTGGCGTTCAGGAGCATAATGATCAAGGGGTACGGGATCACCCAGCTCCTCCAGCCGATCGGGGCCCTCCTCGTTTATATGGGCGCGATGATGTCCATCGCGCCAGCCGTACTCAAGCTAAGAGTGGAGTGATCTGATATGAAAATCGGAAAAAGAGAATGTGCGGTTTCAACCCTCCTAATGCTGTTGATTGCCGTGTCGGGATCCTGCCAGGGCACCCCGCAGGTGCTTGCAGCAGGGCAAGATTTCACAATCAAGGACGTCTACTGGGCTACTCCTGTCTTCCCGGAGAACCGGACGCTCGTCGTGGTCCTCTCCTATTCCGGTCCATCGCCCGCCACCTCGTTGAACGCCTCTCTTGACACCTCCCAGATTTCAGCCGACGCCTCCGCCGCCGAATCGTCATACAACGGCACCCTCACAATCGGCGACACCGTCTATTTTGAATTCGACTTCAACGTCTCCTCCTCGGCAGCCGCGGGCAGCTACCTCTTGCCGCTCCGCGTTGAGTACCTGGCGGGGGGCGCCGCCTCGTCTTTCGAGGCCAGCGTCAGGGCCGACCTGAGGGGGAGCCCGGATCTCCAAGTGGCGCCGCTGGGGACCACGCTCGTGAAAGGCGGGGTCAACACGCTGCAGATCCTCGTGGAGAACAAGGGTGACGGTCTAGCTAGGAACGTCAGGGTGGCAGTCCAGAGCCAGGACATCTACCTCGCGCTCATCGGTTCCAACCGATTCGACCTCGGCATGCTCCAGCCCGGGGCTTCGGGGCTGGTCGCGCTGGTTCTATTCGCCGAGAACAGCATGGGAGACGGGGGTTCTTTCTCGGTCACGGTGACTTACGACGGTGAGGACGGCACGCCTTACACCCGATCAGCCTCGGTCGGGGTAAAAGCCGAGAGCCCGGAGGAGCCCCGCCTGGTGGCCTCGGCAAGCACGACCGAGCTCGTTGCAGGGGCGATAAACAACGTTACCCTCTTCATTTCGAACAACGGCGGATCCCCTGCAACGGACATCACGGTCAAGGTCACGCCCGTGTCTGATAGGCTGACTCTCATCGGCGCGAACTCCTTCCACCTGGGCGAGCTTGCTCCAGGGAAGTCCGCAGGGATACCGATCCGGCTCTACCTCGACAAGGAAGTCTACGGGAGCCTGCGGGTGTCCGTCTCGTTGGGGTGCAGCGACTGGAGGAACGCCTCCTACGCTGACACCGTCTCAATCGGCTTCATCGCAGCAGAGTCCCAGGCGCCGCTCCTCGAGGTCTCGGCCAACGCCTCCTCGCTCAGCCCGAACTCGCTCAACCACGTTGCCTTCATCGTCAGGAATATCGGCACAGGCTCTGCCCAGAACGTCACGGTGAGCCTATTCTCGCAGTCCCCGCAGGTGGCAGTGATTGTCGGATCCGGCGCCTCAAGCGCCTGGG
>JARYLH010000140.1 GCA_029907755.1 Candidatus Methanosuratincola sp. | reverse complement strand
CAGGTCATGTTTCCCGACGCGGGGGAGATCACTCTGATGGCGGCGCTGCGGTATTCAAGGTGCTGGTCGGCAAGCATCAGGTTGATGTGCGCATCAGAGCTGTCGTACTCGATAGGAGGGCATATCGAAAAAACATACCGAACTCGGTATGTCCCCTCCTCGAAATACTCAGGGGCATATATCCCGACCTCGTTCAGCTCGGAATTCGAGGAAATGAAATCGAGAATCGAGGCGGAATGGTTTGAGGGAGGGACCCAGACTTCTCCAGAGGAGTACCTTTGGTACGGGACTGGACCGGAAGGGGCATCGTATGAGAGGAGCTGGACGTGGGGAATCTCGAGCGGAGCGCGCGAAAGGGGTGCGTCCCAGCCGCGGTAGAGCATGCGGTATTTCCCCGAAACTGCGACTTTGTAGACGTATTCCTCAACGAGGGTGCCATTGGGGTATACTGTTGCGTCATAGGACTCTACCCACACGTCTTCATTGAATAAAACAGGCGGGTACTCAAAGAGGCAGAATCCCACGATAGCAATGGAGACCGCGAGCGCAAACAGAATCGCGATCTGCCTGGTCTCTGACAACCCAAAAACCGACCTAGAACTCTACCTTCGGCCGCCTCTCAGCCTCTTCCTCGAACTGGAGGTACTCCATTTTTCGGAGCCCCATCAAACTTGCGACCATGTTCGTGGGGATCGTCTCGGTCTTGATATTGAACTCCTGGGCTATATTGTTGTACGTGTAACGGTGCCTTGCAATCTCATCCTCCAGACCCTTCACAGAGTCCATGAGCGATGCTACAGTCCCGGAGGTCTTCAGGTCAGGATACGCCTCAGCAACCGCAACTATGTTCCCGAAGATCCTCCTCGACTCGGCGTCAGCGCTCCTCAGCCCCTCTGCGCCTGCCTTACCGATCTCAGATCTGAGCCCGGTAATCCTCTCGAGGACTTCCTTCTCGAACTTGGCATAGCTCTTGATCGCCCCGAGCAGCTGCTCGATCATGTCCAGCCGCTTCTTCATCGCTACGCGGACCTGCCCTAGGGTAGCCTGGGCCGAGTTAGAGAGCGTCTTGAACCTGTTGTAGACCGAGACAAAATAAATGGCGAGGACGACGAAAATCGCAGCCACTATTCCGACGATCAGGATCTGCATGATGTCCATAAGCTCACAGCACTCAAATCAAGACATGTAGATTTAAAGCTTTGCCGGCTTTTGGGGTGCTTCTGAATACTTTTTCACCCAAGGGCATGAAAAATAGAAAAATCAGTAAATCTTGCCCTTGATCACAGCGGTCGGGTGGATCACAATCACTCCTGCATCCTTGTAAAGCGAACCGTTGACCTTCCCGTACAATTTCAGCTCGCCGCCGTGGTTGTGAACATCGCCCTCGACCTCGCCGTAGAGTTCGACATAGGAGCCCCTTTCGAGGATCACGTCCTGCTTGACGATCCCATTGAGTATAAGTTTGCCGCCGTTCGATACGACAGCACTCCCTGTTATGGTGCCATTCACAGTAAGCTCTTCGACTATCTTAATGTCGCCATCTATCTTCTTGTTCTCGATCCTCATTCCGATCACTGTAAAGTAAAATATCAACCAGTACTCTTAAAAAACTCTCCATATATACATAAATATTTAAATATATTTATTATTTACCTTGAAAAACCATCCTTATTTTCCATATTTGGAATATACTATATATTTTATATATACCTATTTCTGCCTTGGCCGCTCGCCTCTTCCCCTTTACGGATCCTGCGCATGACTCCGATAGAAGGGAAACGGAAGATGCCTATCCCGTCCTCCACCGCCAGCGGCACGAATCCGTCTATGTCTGACTCTCGCAGGTAAGGCGAGAGCAAATCCTCACGCTCTATCTCATTTATCCCGGAGCCTGCAGAGAGTGGGGAAAAGGCAGGCAATACCACTAGCCTCTTGCCCCTGTACTTCCCGACAAGGAAGCACTTGAATTTGTACCGGGCACCTGAGGAGTCCAATGAGGAGACCGCGGGGTGCTCGTGACCGATTACGATGACTTTAGCGCTCTCAGGCAGCTCAATCCCCAAATGCCCGTGCATCAGCACGATGTGATCCATTATCAGGTAATGCTCGTGGAGGTGGACGCCATACCTGGAAAGAATGGCAATCACGTAGTTGTCGTGGTTGCCGCGCACAACGTGGGTCTCGACTCCCATCGCCCCGAGTGTTTCGAGCAGGTCTTTCACCTCGACCCACTCCTGGGGAGAGGGTTTCCCGAACTCATGCTTCAAATCGCCGAGAATCACGAGCCTCTTTGCGCCTGTAGCCCTGAGCAGCTCTTCGATCCGATTGCGCATTGTGGTGTAGGAGTTCTGCGGCAGGAAGACGCCTTTCTGGCTCAGCGAGCTCTCGTACCCTATGTGGAGATCTGCGATCACCAGTGCTCGATACTTGGGGAGGAATAGCGCAGGGTGCGCCCCGACTGTAATGCCATCCTTGAATATCCTCATGGGTCAAATAAAATAAAAAGTTGATTAAATTATTGTTTCCTATGCCCTCATCAGATCCTCCTGCTTGTACCTGTACAGTCCGAGGTCCTGGAGGATCTCGAGGAATTCCTCGTCTGAGACGGCGCCCCTCTTCTGCAGGGAGACTTCATATATCCTTCCGAGTATCTCGGGGTACCGCTCCCTCGGGATGTCCAGACCGAGTTCCTTGAACTTGAGGTCGAGGTTGTAGGGTCCGCTCTTCTTGCTCAGGATGATCCTCGGTTCAGGGTGGCCTACTAGATCGAACGCAAACGGGTATGAGAGGTACCCCTCTTCTGCCTTGGACGTCCACTGCGCTGACTGGGCGGACTCGATGTTGAATACATTTGCGCCTACTATCGGCTTGTTCAGAGGGATCGGAAAACCAGAGATGTCCGCCACAAGCTTGCAGAGGCGGTATAGCTCCTCCAGCTTAATGTTTGAGTCGACGCCCATAAGCAACTTAAGCCCGAGCGCGACCTCGCTCAGAGGAGAGAGCAAGTCGAAGCCTCATTGAAGGTAATCAGGAAAACGAAGGCCACCCTGACCGGGGCGTCGGGGCGCGCTTTAGGAAGGGAGGGTTAAGCCCAT
>JARYLH010000013.1 GCA_029907755.1 Candidatus Methanosuratincola sp. | reverse complement strand
TGGACGGGGTCTTGGTCCTCCCCTCTCGAGGCGGCATGCAGGTATGCCCCGAGGCTCTCCCCGAACTCGTCTACAAGCCTCACCGGGTCGAAGCGTGCAAGGTCCTGCACCGTCTTTATACCCATGCGCTCGAGGCGCTCCGCGGTCTTCTTCCCGACTCCCGGGATCTTGTCGACTGGGAGTGGTCCAATGAACGATTCCACTGCCTCTGGTCTGATCACCATCAGGCCGTCTGGCTTTGCGGCATCCGAAGCCATCTTTGCAATGATCTTGTTTGGCCCCGCCCCGACTGTGAGCTTTAGCCCTGCCTCCTGAAGCACCCTCCTTTTGATTTCCTTCGCCAGCTGCTCAGCCTCCACATAGTCTTCCACCCTGTCGCTGACGTCAAGATATGCCTCATCCAAACCAACCTGCTCCAGCTGGTCTGAATACTCCTTGATGATCCTGATGACCCGTTCGGAGACTTCCTTGTAATACGCAAAGTCCACAGGCAGGAAGACTGGATCCGCGCCAGAAAGCCTCTTTTTGGCCAAGGCAATGGGCATACCTGATCTTAAGCCGTACCTCCTGGCTTCGTAATTCGCAGTGGCAACCACGCCGCTCTCCTCGGTCCTTCTCGAGTAGACACATACCACGACCGGTTTCCCCCTGAGGGAGGGATTCCTGAGCTCTTCTGCTTGGCTGTAGAAGTAGTCCAGGTCAGCAAGAAGGATTACCCTCCTATCCCCCAACTTCCCACCTCCGGCACTCGCTTGCACTACCCGGGATACGGCGGAGGCACCCCTCCATATTCCTGGCCCTTCAGCGCAATGATCAGGCTATGTAGCTTGGGCTCTTCCCTTTAGTGGCTTCCTGCTGCTGGATAGTCGGGAGAGGGATCGGGGGCGGGATGTTGAGTGACCTGGCAAGGAATATGCCTTCGATGAAAGAGATGTTCGAGATCGACTGGAGCACGATAGGCGGAAGAACTTTCCTCTCCTCAAAGTTTTTCTTAACTTCCTCGAGCTCTTTATCGTTACCTGAAACCCTGGCGACCCCCTTCAGGATGAGATTGGCGACCGCCGGGTTGTAATTCACTGCAAATACGAAGCCCACCTCGAGCATCCCGCGAGCCTGCGTTATCTTCGTGATGCTTATGTTTGTCGTGACCTGGAGGTTGGAGATGCCGCCCTCCAAGTCCATTAATCTCTCGCCCGAGATTTGGCTCAGGCTCACGCTTGTGACGTTGACCATACTGGATGAACACCAACTATACCGTTGAGACCATTGCTATTTAACCCTTGTATTCGGGCGCTCCCATTTGGGTCTATAATTGCCTCGAGGTACCGGTGCCATGTAGTTTGGGCTCGTAGAAAGGGATCCCTGAGATCCTGCACGCCTTCAATACCCCCCTCACACCAACCGAGATCGCACATCCTGGCTCAAGCCGCATCGATGTGTAGCCTAGCCCTATTCCTGCACCTATGGTGGGGGAGAAGGTCCCGCTTGTTATCTCCCCTATCCTGTCGCCGTTCAAGAACAACGGATAGCCTTCCCTGGGCACGCCCCCCTCTTCCATCCTGATCCCGACCAGGAACTTTCTCCTCCCTTCCCGCAGAATCTCTCCTATCGCTTCCTTGCCTATGAAGTCGCCCTTCTCCATCGATACAGCAAAAAATAACCCTGCGTCTATTGGGGTGACCGACTCGTTCAGCTCCTTGCCGTAGAGGGGCAGCCCAGCCTCTATCCTGAGGACGTCCCTGGCTCCCAAGCCCGCCGGCTTGAACCCTTCGCCGAGCAGCCCTTTCCATACCCTCTCAGCACAGTCCAGGCTGAAAAATATTGCCTCAAACCCATCTTCGCCTGTGTAGCCAGTCCTTGTCACAAAAGCCTCCTCTCCGAGAATCTTTGCCCACTCCCCCCTGAACCTCCGTATCTTCGAGAGATCCTCGCCGCAGGCTCTTTGGAGCCGCTCCTGGGACTCCGGCCCCTGCAGCGCGAACATTAAGGAGGAGTCTGAGAAATCCTTCACCGATGCGTCGAATTTGCCAACGTGGGATGTTAGCCACTCGAGGTCAAACTTCCTTCTGGAGGCATTACCGACCAAAATGAACCTGTTCTCGCCAACCCTGAAGACGATCGCATCTTCGAGGATGCCGCCCCGCTCATTACAGAGCAGGCAATATTTTCCCTGATTCAAACCGAGCCCTGATATTCTGGCTGTGGTCATCCGGTCTAGCAGGCTTGCGCTCTCAGTCCCTTCGATAAGGAATCTGCCCATATGGGAGACGTCGAAAATCGAAGCGCCTTTCCTCGTGTTCAGAACCTCGTGCACAATGCCTTCGTACCATATGGGCAACTCGAAGCCCGCGAATTCTCCCATACGTGCCGCTTCGGCATGAATGAAGTAAAGTGGCGTCCTCTTTCCCATTTGCACGCAACCCCCCGTGCAATGCACTCCGCTTCGTTTCCCTACTTGTTCACTCTCTGCCCCCGTAGATAAAAGGGGATCTGAGAGGCTCTTACCAGAACGCGTAGCCCTCCAGCTTCTCCGCCATCTCCCTGAAGCGGTTTGATCTCAGGCAGCCGAGGAACTCCTTAACCTCCTCCTTTTCCTTGCACTCTGGGTTGATCACAAAGTCGTACTCCTCGTCGGCGATTGGGATGAAATCGAGCCCATAAGCCACCGCGGCACCCTTCACACAGACGCCGAGGTCTGCCCGCCCTTGGCCAACTGCCGCAGCAACTGAAGAATGTGTCTTGAACTCTGATCTGTACCCCCTTATCCTGCCCACCAGATCCCTGAAATCGAGCCCAAGCTCATCCGCAATGACCTTGAGCATCCGGTCCGTGAGGACCCTCGTCCCCGACCCCCTGTTCCTGTTCGCGAAGATCAGGTCTCTCCTGATGAGGTCCCGGAGCCCCGTCACGCCCTTCGGGTTCCCTTTGGGGATCGCGATTCCCTGCGTCCTCCTGTATCCCTTAACGAGGGACCAATCCGGGAGCCCCGCCCTCCTGACGAACTGCGTGTTGTAGGTCATAGTCGCTTCGTCCAGCAGGTGGATCCCAGCGAGGTCGCATTCCCCCCTCGCCACCGCGTTCAGCCCGCCCAGAGATCCCACGTTCAGAGCCCTCGCGCTTATGCCTTTTTCCTCGAACAGCATCTCCAGGAGCAGGTCCAGCGCAGGGCAGTGGCTGCCCATCACAACCAGCCCATCCTTGGTTTCGGGATCCCCAAAGAGCCTGACCTTGACGCCCTCCCCCCCTTCTATGTACTCAATGTCCTCAGGGACGACTATATACCCGTCCGCCCTGGCAAGGGTCCCTACGGCTCCTGAGCTTGCAAAGATAGGGTAGGCCCTCTGCCCGTCGCCCCCCAGCAGGTGCACTGGGAGGAACCACCTTCTCCCCTTCGCGCTGTTGACCCTCTGGGTAAGAGCCGCTTCAACCACCCTTTCGCTCCTGCCCTTCACCATCGTCATCCTCTGTATCAGAGGTCTCACTATTTGGTTGAAGACCATCAGTGCCGAGACCGGGTATCCGGGGAGGCCTATCACGGCTTTGCCCTTGTGAGTGGCTATGACCGTGGGCTTGCCGGGCTTAATCTTGAGCCCGTGTGCAACGATTCCTGGATCGCAGAGCTCCCCTATCGCCCTGTACACCGCATCGCCCAGACCAGCCGAGGTGCCACCAGATATCAGGACGAGATCTGTGCCATCGATGGCTGCCGCGATGCGTCCCTTTATCGTTTCAAGATCATCTCCGACTCTGCGCACAAATGACGGGGTCCCGCCTGCCTCGGCCACTGCGGCCCCGAGCATTTGGGAGTTCACATCGTATATCTTCCCGGGGGGGAGCTCGAGCCCTGGTTCGACTAGCTCGTTGCCGGTGGATATTATGCCGACCTTCGGCTTTCCGTACACCTCGACCTCCCCGAACCCTGCGGCCGAGAGCAATGCGACCTCCCTGACACCGATTACCGCGCCCTTCCTCAGCACCGCCTCCCCTATCTCTAGATCCGATCCTGTGTGGGCAATATTCTCGCCCGGCGTCACTGGTTTGTAGACTTCAATAAAGTCGCCAGATCGTGACGTGTGCTCGACCATCAATACTGCGTCCGCACCCCTAGGCACCGGCGCACCGGTCGCTATCTCGACGCAGGATCCGCCGGCAACCTCCCCCCTGTAGGCAGAGCCAGCATCAACCCTGCCGACCACCCTGAGCCTCAGCGGGGCAGTCTCGCTTGCCCCCTCGGTGTCCGAGGATAGGACCGCATAGCCGTCCATCTCTGCCCTGTCGAATGGCGGGAGGTCTATCTTTGAATAGAGTGTTCTCGAAAGGACCCTGCCAAATGCTTGGCTGAGCCCGACTTTCTCCGGCTCCGGAAGGTGGGTCGCCAAACCGCTTAGCATTATGGACGCCTCTTCCAAGGTCGCCAGCCTGTGGAATATCTTCCTTTCGTCCCGTGTCAACTCAATCACCCAAAAGCTCGACCTCTACCACTTCGCCCTCTTCGAGCCCTTCCCTGTCCTCACCGACTATGACTAATCCGTCTGCTTTGGCTACCGATGACAGTAGCCCAGAGCCCGTGAGGGCTATCGGCTTGGCCGTAAAGCCCTCCCCTTCACGCTCCAGTGCAACCCTGAGGAAGTGCCTCACCCCCGGGGTGGTGGGGACTCTCCTCGAGAGCCTGGCTTTTACTTTTTCCCTTTCCCTCACCGGGATGCCCGTGAGGGACGCGATCACCGGCTTTATGACGCTCTCATACCCGACGAGCGCTGATACGGGGTAACCTGGCAGCATGAAGAGTGGCTTCCCCATGTAAACCCCGAACCCCAGTGGCTTCCCTGGCTTAGCCGCGATTCCGTGGAAGATCAATCTAGAACCCTCCACCCCGTCGAGCGCTTCAGGGACAAGATCCTTGCCCCCTATTGAGGTCCCGCCGACGGTGATTAGGATGTCAGCATGCCCGGACAGCTTTGAGAGCCGATCCCTTATCGCCTCAACTTCGTCCTGCACGATCCCCCCGTCGACCACATCGCACCCCGCCTGCGTGAGCAGCGCCTTGATCATTGGTCTGGTCGAGTCAACGAGGCTCGTTTCGTCCAATGCCCTCGGATCGGAGATCTCGACCAGCTCCGAGCCAGTCGAGAGTACTGCGACCTTGAGCCTGGATCTGACCGCGACTTCTCGCATCCTTATTGACAGAAGAACCCCGACGTCCCATGCCCTAAGCATGTGGCCTCTATTGAACACGACATCGACCTTTTTGATGTCTTCGCCGCACCTGGAGACGTTGGCATACTTTGGGACTGCACGGAGCACCTGCAGCTCATCGCCCTCCTTTTGGCAGTCCTCTGCCATCGCAACTGCGTCGGCGCCATCTGGCATCACGGCTCCTGTGTATATCTCGACCGCCTCCTTAGGTCCAACCCTCTTGCGCCCAGCGCCCGCCTCTGCAACCCCAACAATCTTGAGGATGGCTGGATTCGACTGAGATGCGCTGAAAGCTTCTTCGCTCCTGATCGCATAGCCATCGACCGCCGCCCTGTCATAAGGGGGAACGTTGTGCTGGGAGACCACGTCCTCCGCAAGTATCCTGCCCAGCGCTCCCTCTGCTATGACCATCTCCCCGCCTACTTTCACCTTTGAGCATTCCTTCAGTGCAATCTGGAGGGCCTCAGCGACATTGGTGAGCTTCCTGAAACCCTTCATCTTTGCCAACATCATCCCCGTGAAGCAGTCTCGCCTGGAATCTCTTAACCCTGTCGGCAGAGAGGCAAAGACGGATTGCTGCGCCTGCGTGGAAACTATGGAAGCTCTATCTCCAAAGTCCCCGTTACCGAATTCCCATACAGGGAGAGGAACACGATTTCTGCGGTGCCCCTTCCGCCTCCGGCCACGGTGCTGAGGTTTGCCACGGGGACGCTCCAGCTGAACCCGATCAGCCTAACCCCGCCATCCGCCCTAACCTCGCGGAACTCGCCTGACTTCACCCGGAAGCTGCTGCTGTAGACCTCCTCACCTTTTTGGTCGGTCATCTTGATCGTTATGTAGCCGTCAGCAGGCCCGTTAGTGCCGTTCTGGTTCACAAGAGCCATTGTAAACCTGTATTCCCCCGCCTCCGGACCGCCCTCCACACCCAATAGGGCAAAGGCAGTTGGCTGGATGTCCCTGCCCAGGTACGTGTTTAGCCCGAGGATAAAAAGCAGCGCAAGAGGGATGGCTACAAGCGGGAAAATGAAGTATTTCCTAGGGCCCAAGCTGAAGCCAGGTTTGACCGCCATCTCCAAAACCTCTGCCTGCTGAGAGGATCGCACATTTGCCTTCTCTTAAACCATGCGCTTCGAGCGCCGCACTTCCAAATCAGGTAAGAAATGCCGGGAAAGCTTATTATCGGAATGGGGGAGTAGACCAATCGTTTGGTGTCTCACTTGCGGGACAAAGAAGAAGAGGAAAGCATTAGCGACGAGCAGTCCCTTTACCTATTCAACACCTGGTGGAGGCAAAGGGGATGGGGAAGGCCCGTACGGATCGTTGACGCTGAAGGGGTCTTCCTGAAGGAGGGATCGGGGCGGAAGATCCTCGACTTCTCTTCCCAGCTCATGTGCTCAAACTTGGGGCACAAGAACAGATCAGTGATCGAGGCAATCGCTGCGCAGGTAAAGAGTGTGCCCTTCATGAGCCCGGCGTTCGCACTTGAGGTCCGCGCGAATGCTGCAAAATCCCTCTCGGAGATCCTGCCCCGCGGCATCGACAAGTTGCTCTTCTCGACTTCGGGCAGCGAGGCGAATGAGGCAGCCTTGGGGATTGTGAGGCACTTCCAGAGATCTCGCGGGGCTTACAAGATCATCTCGCGGTACGCATCTTACCACGGTTCTACTGCTGGCGCAATCTCTTGCACGGGGGATCCGCGCCGTCTTGGCGCCGAGCCAGCAGGGAAGATCCCTGGGGTTGTATTTGCGCCAGACTGCTACTGCTACAGATGCCCCTTCAGGCTGTCGTACCCTGAATGCGATGTGGCATGCGCGGAGTACGTCAGGTACTTGGTCGAGAACGAGGGGAACGTTGCCGGTATGATCGTGGAGCCGATCGTGGGAACAAACGGCGTGATAGTGCCTGTCGACGAATACCTTCCGCGCCTGAAGAGGATAGCCGAGGAGTTCAGCCTTGTCTTCGTTGCGGATGAGGTGATGGCTGGCTGGGGGCGGACCGGGACGTGGTTCTCGTTCGAGCATTGGGGCGTTGTGCCGGACATAATCACGACTGCCAAGGGGAGCACGGGCGCTTACGCCCCTTTGGGGATTACTGCGGTGAGGCGAGATATTGCAGAAGAGGCAGAAAATACAGGCTTCACCCATGGACACACTTACGAGGCCCACCCGATCTCCTTAGCTGCTGTGCCTGCAGTGATATCAGAGTTCAGGAGAATGGATCTGCTCAACCATGTGAGGAGGCTCGGCGGTTACATGAAGAGGCGCCTGGAAGAGCTTAAGGAGGCACACCCCTCTGTGGGCGACGTCAGGGGAAAGGGGCTATTCTGGGCGCTCGAGTTGACTAAGGACAGGTCGCGGCGCCTCCCCTTCAACACGCGCGCAGACAAAGCCAAGGGCCTTCAGCTAATGGCGGATCGCATTGCATCGGAGATGTACCGCTGGGGGGTCTACCAGCACGCTTGGATAAACCATCTGGTGATAGCGCCGCCCCTCATAATCACAGAGTCCGAGATCGATATTGGGATCGAAGCCCTCGACAAGGCTCTCAGGATATCCGACCAGAATATGGCGGCATGAATTAACGGCGATTGGAATGAAACGAACGGTTGGCAGGCTCAGCTGCCCTGCGCCTTTGTCAGCATTACGCCAGAAGCGAGTACTGCAGGCACTAGCGAGGGCGTCCGAACCTCCCACCAGCGTACCCAGCTCCGATCCGAACTGACCTGCCTGATCGATCCGAGCATTCTGAGCATGTTGTCGCTTATCCTGACCCCCCGAAGAGCGCCTTTCACCTCTCCCCCCTCAATAAGGAAAGTCCCATCCCTGCATATCGTCGAGAAGTCGCCAGTCGCATAGTTCTGGAACCTTGTGTACCAGTTGCTGACAACGAAGACCCCCCTCCTCATCTCGCTGATCATCTCCTCCATGCTCATGTCGCCTGGGGCGACCTTAAGGTTCCAGGGTGATGGAGCCACCCAGCCTGCATTGCCCGTGCTGCTCGTGCCGGACCTCTTCGCTGTCGACTTGTTGTGGAGGTATGCTGCCATTTCTCCCCCTCGGACAATTGTCGTCTTGCGAACAGGGACGCCCTCGTCGTCGAAAGTCCTTGAATTGAGCCCCTTGGGATCTGAACCATCATCCTCTATTGTCAGCTTTTCGGTAGCCACCTTCTCTCCGATCTTGCCGGCGAGGAAGGATATGCCCGCCTCCACGCTGAACGCCGAGTTCGCGTCACCGACCCTTTCGATGAGGTTCGCGAATATTATGGGGCCCAATATGACTTCGTAACTCCCTTCGCTCCAGTGCACGCTCTCTCTTGACATCCTCGCAGTAATGCCTGCCCTCCTCCCCGCCCCATCGGCATCTAGCGCTTGCATTTCGGTGGCGCAGGTCAGCCCCTGACCCGATCCCTCCCCTGCGAATGCCCGGACATTCAGCTCGAAGGCGCTCCTCTCATCGTAGCCTTCCCCTCCGCTGCTGGTCAGGATCGCGACCTTCCTCACCTCCGCATTGAATATCCCCGCACTCCTCTCACCGCCTTCCTTTATTGCCGCCCCTATGCAGCTGCTGATGCAGTCGTTAATCCTCTCCGGGTCTATTTCTTGGGCGGAGCGCCTATCCGGGAATTTTGTCCCTTCTACATCGGTAAATGTCTCTGAATCTGAAACCATTGGGGCGCTCTTGACCGCGCGTTCCAACCCCTTCCTGATGCCGTCCTCAGAGAGATCCTCCAGCCGAGTTATGATCTTCTTCTTTCCAAAGACCGCCAGCGCATCAATGCCCATCATGCTCCAGTTCTGGACGACTGTGGTCTTGTTGTTTGAGAACCTCACCATGAGCCTCTCGACGTGGCTCGGGATTATTATCGCCTGATCTGCCCCCGTCGAGAGGAACCCCTTGCGCACCCTTTCGCCAATCTCGAAGAGCCTTTCCTTCATTGTGGACATCTCTCCTCAAGCACTCAACTTATCATAGATTATCCTCTCACACATTTAAATACTAAAAGAATTCAAAGCCTTATTGGCTGGTGCGGGGATGAGGGTCACGGTCTCAGTCCCAGGGAAAGTCTCCCTCTTTGGGGAGCACGCAGTTGTCTATGGGGAACCTGCCCTGGTCGCCGCGATCGGGAAGAGGCTCACAGTTTCTGTTGAAGGGCGATCAGACAGGCTCATCAAGATATCTGCCATGGATCTCCAAGTCCCAGGCGTCGTGCTGACGTTCAGCGAGGAAAGCCCCGAGCTCATTGTCGAGACCGATTACGGAAAGATAGTCGGCGCGGTCGGGTACGTGAGGAAAGCTATAGAGATAGCCTCTGAATGCCTTGGGAAGAGGGGAGGCGTAAACGTAACGATAAGGTCGGAGATGCCCGTGGGCGCTGGGCTCGGCACATCAGCTGCGGTGGCAGTCGGCACGGTGGCTGCTTACGCGCTGCTCATGGAGGAGGAGCTCCCTCTGGGCGAAATAGCCCGCCTTGCTCACCAGACGGAGCTGGCGGTCCAAGGTCTGGCCAGCCCGATGGACACCTCTGTTGCGACATATGGGGGAGTCCTGTACATCAGGCCCTCTGCACAGCAGACGATAGAGAAGCTGCCGATTACTTGCCCCCTACCGATGGTCGTAGGGTACTCTGAACGCGAGTTCCGGACATCCGACCTGGTCAAGAAGGTAAGGGCACTTCGGGAAGCATATCCTGATATCGTTTCGCCTACCCTACAGAGCATTGGCAGGATTTCTGAGCGGGCGAAGTGCGCCCTGGCTTTCGGCGATCTGGATTCCCTGGGAATGCTGATGAACATTAACCATGGTCTGCTGGACTCGCTGGGGGTCTCCTCTAAGTCCCTCAACGACATGGTATATTCTGCCAGGTTTGCGGGGGCAATCGGTTCGAAGATGACTGGTGGAGGTGGCGGCGGCTGCATGATAGCTCTCTGCCCGGATAGGGAAGTTGAGGTATCGACCGCTATCCGGATAGTCGGGGGGGTGCCGTTCAGGGCGACTGTCTCTGAACAAGGCCTCAAGGTCGAGTCCATCGATCGCTGAACTTTGATCTCGTCTCTATGAAACGATCCAGCTTTTCACTTATCCCAGAAGATAGGCTCTTGTAGTAAGCCAAGTCCTCGCTCTCAATTGACCAGTCGACTCCTGGGCAGGCTGCTGAGACGAGGATCCTCTTCCTGGTCACTATGAACGGGTGCCTCCGGCAGGTGTCTGGCCTCAAATCGTAGACTTTGCACGTCGTGCCATCTAGGAATATGCACTTTGAGTCGAGCATCTTCATTTTGTGTGCTGCCCCTGTGATCTCCCTTTCCAGACTGCTGGTTGGGAGGTAAAAGCCTCTGAAGCCACCGAGCCTCTCGAGATCCTTTTCGTACAGAGGGATGAGCTTATTGGCACAGCATCTGCCGCACCTCCTGCACGAATGGTATGGGAGCTTCTGGGCGACAAACATGCCTATTTCGGGGATCAACACCTGCGTATCTGACACTTCCCAGAGTCAAAAAGAGTCAAACCTGCAAATTAATAGTAGCGGTCCCATCCCAATATCGCTGTTGGGAAACTACACTCAGTCAAGTTTTTAAATACGGATGGATTATCTATCCATTATAGGCGATCTGAATGGCGACCAATACGTGGACCATAATTTCAGGAGCGCTGTTGGTATGGGCCGTAGGGGCCACAGTCGGACTGGCTTACTATTACCAGAATTCTCAGAGCCAGCAGGTCATTATTGACAACTACAAATCAGTGATTGATAACGTCGCAATAAAGGTCAATCTGGGGTTCGATTATGAGAACGGCACTACCGTCTGGAAGAATGACACATATGTGCCCATAGGTTTTAGCTTGCTTAACGCCACGCTCAAAGCGGCACAGGTGAACTACACCGTTTACTCGTATGGCGTCTGGGTTAACGGAATTAACGGCGTCTTCGAAAACGTCGCTCAGAACACCTACTGGGTCTATTACGCCTGGTCGAACAACAATTGGGAGATGGGCCCCGTAGGCGCTGACCAGTACATCCTGAAGAATGGCGAATCAATAAAGTGGATCTTGACAAAATTCTAAGCTACTTTTCTTTTTTCTTTTCCATGCGACTGAGTGGACATTCCAGTCTGCTATGGTTGACTGGTCGACGGATGCTTGGTCGTAACGCGAGTTCACTTTGTTCTGTTCCTCGCGAGCACCTGCACGAGCATCGCTATCACGGAGGCAGTCGTGAACTCGGTTATTGGGCCGACTGCCACCATCCACCCCCCGGAGGCTGGCGTGGGTATGAAAAGCCCGAGCAACCCGATCACCAGGGCGTAGATGGCGTCCCATCCTATCATAACTAGCAGGACCCAGGATGTCACCACATCGAATGCAAACATGATAATATAACATCCGATGAGCATGCCAGTCTTTGAGATCTTGTTCTTGTCCTTCCTATTCCATAGTAGTCCTGCCCCGAACCCGACGACTCCCATCATTAGGGAGTTTACAGCCGTCCATGGGCCGGGTAACCCAACTATTATGTCTGATATCAGGTAGGACGCTACGCCGACCGCTCCGCCGGTGACTGGACCGAAGAGTATGCCTCCCAGTATGGTAAAGATCCCGGGGAAGTTGATGAACTGGACGGGCCCAAATAGGGCGTACTTTACAAGCCTCAATGACGCTGCCAATGCTATCAAAAGGCTCGTGTATGTTATCTTCTGCGTCCTTGAGAGCCTGCCGTTGTTCCTTAGCATATGGATAGATTATCCATCCGACATTAAAAAACCTTCTGCGAAGTTTATAAGCATAGACATTTTTTTAGTGTAGTGGTGGCTGAGATGGTCACAAAAGAAGCGGTCATGGACGCTTTAAGTAACGTCGTGGATCCTGAGATCGATATCGATATCGTGACCCTTGGAATGGTGAGGAGCGTCGCGGTGGAAGGGAATAAGGTGTCAGTAACTATTGCATTGACGTCGGAATCTTGCCCCTTGGTGAACAGGATAAAAGAGGATGTTGAATCTGTTATCGGAGGCCTTGAGGGGGTCTCATCTGTCTCTATCGAGACTGCTGTCATGAACGAGGAAGAGAGAAATGCATTGATCGAAAAGCTTAAGGAGAAGCGGAAGACTCTTCCGATGCCTGGCAAGCTCCCGAAGCACGGGATTAAGCGGATCCTGGCAATCCTCTCCGGAAAAGGCGGGGTCGGCAAGTCTTCTGTCACATCCATGATAGCGGTGGGCATGCAGCGGCGCGGTCTGAGGGTCGGCATTTTGGACGCCGACATTACAGGCTCCAGCATACCCAAGATATTCGGCGTTAACGAAATGCCGTTCGTGCTCGAGGGGAAGATCATCCCTGCGACTTCGAGCAAGGGGATCAAGATAATCTCGATGAACCTGCTCTTGGGCAAGGAGGAGACGCCAGTCATCTGGAGAGGGCCTCTGGTGAGCACTGCAATTAAGCAGTTCTATACCGATGTCGACTGGGGAGAGCTCGACTATCTCCTTGTGGACCTTCCGCCTGGGACAAGCGATGCCCAGCTTACTGTGCTGCAGCTCCTCCCCGTGGACGGGATCGTGGTCGTCACCTCGCCACAGGAACTCGCAGGTATAATTGTTGCAAAGGCAGTCCAGATGTCGAAGATGCTGTCGGTCCCAATAGTGGGGGTCCTTGAGAACATGAGTTATGTCCAGTGCCCAAAGTGCGGCGAGATAATCCGGCTCTTCGGGGATAGCAGGGGCAAGTTGATGGCCGAGCAGATAAACACGCAATTCCTCGGTTCGTTGCCCATCGACCCATCACTCTCAGCTGCCTGCGACAGGGGCAAGATCGAGGAGTACGACAATAAGGCGTTCGAGGAGGTAGTAGAAAAGCTAGTCTCCTGAACGCATAATGGTAGATTCCCTATGTACCTCGCTGAGAACAGCACCGAAGAAGTCAAAACTCCTGAGATCAGGATAGTCCCCGCGTTGTCAAGGGATATCGATTCAATAGCCAATGTGCTAAAGGCATCTTTCCCCAGGGAGGCCTCTTACTACAAGATCAAGAGTTGGCACTGCGAAGCGAAGAGGATCATAAGGTGCGACAAGGGTTGGGTGTGCCTGGTCTCTAAGAAAGAGAGGGAAGTAGTCGGCGTGATCGCGGCACGGTGCCTGAAAACTGAGGTGCCCACCGTGAGGATAGAATGGGTGGCTGTGCTGCCGAGCGAGAGGGGCATGGGCATCGGAACTAGGCTTATAGAGAAGCTGATAGACATCGTAGACGTAAGCTTCAAGGAACCGCAGGTAAGGATCACTCTGCGCGCTAGGGGCGAGAGGCAGGACTTTTACCGGAAGCTGGGTTTCCGTTGCTACGGGCGTGGCTGGATGAAGATGAGGCTGAAGCACTGACATTCAACGCTCTCTCCCTTTCCCTGCATCCTGCTTAAGCATCCTCTCGGTTGCAGCCATTGCCAGCGACGCGAACAGGGCAAGTATGGATCCGTATAGGAAGGCATACTGGCTGCCCAGAGATGAGAATATGAAACCCGCCAAGATGTTGGTAGGCAGCGCGACTGCGCCGACCGCCATGTTGTAGACCCCGTAGGCCGTCCCTTTGAACTCCTCCTTGGTTAGGCTGGGTATGACCGCCCGCTGTGATGTCTCAACAGTCCCTTGATGCATCCCGAAGAGAACTACCCCAAAGAGGAATAGCCACAGCTCCGAGGAGACTGCGATCGTCGCGAATGCTGCCAAGAGCAAGAAGTACCCGACCTGCACCGCCCTGACCCGCCCGAACCTGTCTGAGATCTCCCCCGCAGGCACGCCTGAGAAGACATGGAAGATCTGGATTAGGGCGTAGACCAGCGCAGTCATCTCGACTGGTATGCCGACCTCTATCGCCCTGAGGAGAATAAAGGCATAGCTGATGGCTGATGCCGCGTAGAAAGTGGCAGAGACAATGTACATCGAAAAGCCCCTGTTCATTATTGCCCTTGCATTCTTCAGTATCGCCTTGTTTTGCCTGCTCTTGGAAGGTGGCTCCTTCACAAAGAGTACGAGCATTGCTATCGCTATTGCCCCAGGTATCGCCGTGAAGAGGAAGATCCCGCCGTAACCCAGAGGGATCAGAAGAACGAAGGCAAGCACGGGCCCTACTATCGCTCCGAGCTGGTCGAGCGTCCTGTGTATCCCGAACGATCTGCCGATCCTGCTGTCTGCGGAGTCTGCAATCATTGCATCCCTCGGTGCGGTCCTCAGCCCTTTCCCGACGCGGTCTCCTATCCTGAGGACGAGGACATCCGACCAGCTTGTGGCGAAACCCATGATGGGCTTTGTGATGTTCGAGAGGGTGTAGCCGATGATCGTGAGCCTCTTTTTCTTGCCCGTCCTGTCCGCAATCGCTCCTGAAACCAGCTTCAAGAAGGAGGTCATGCTCTCTGCAATCCCCTCGATCGTCCCAACGATCTCGGGCGTGGCGCCGAGGGATATTACAAGGAACGTTGGGAGCACGGACATTATGAGCTCTGTACTGATGTCAGTGAAGAAGCTGACCACGCCGAGCAAAAGGATGTTGGAAGAAACACCGAGCAAGACTTTGTCTCTTGGCTCCATTGCTGTCACTTCTCATCGCTCTGATCCTTCTGTTCATAAAGTTTTCTCTTGCCAGGGTTGCTGAAACCAGCACCAACTGCTGGACTTGTCTTTAAATATTTCATATTTGATATAGCAGAAAGTATATACCAAAATATAGAAAAATAATTTTCTATTTATGCATCAACCAGTCTAGCAGCCGAAACCGCCCTCTCAACGAGTTCGGAGGCTTTCCCTATATAGTTCTCCGGCTTGAGAATTTCTTCGAGCTCCTCTGCTGTGAGAAGGCTCACCACCTCCTGCATCTCTGCCAGTACATCCTTCAGCCTCCTCCCCTCATTGAACGCCCTGACCGATGCCTTTCTCAGGACTTCGTGTGCCGCCTGTCTCCCCATGCCCTTCCTCGCAAGCGCCATCATCACCGCTTCGCTCAATATCGCCCCCTTGGTCAGGCCCAGGTTCCTCCTCATGTTCTCTGGGAACACACGCAGGTTCTTAAGCACCCTCTCCATTGTGGTCAGCATCTCGTCCAGCACTACGAACGATAACGGAATTATGAAGCGCTCACTACTCGAATCGGTGAGATCCCTCTCGTGCCAAAGGGGAACGTTCTCCAGCGCTGGCACAACAAGCCCCCTCATGACCTTAGCGAGTCCGGACACCTTCTCGCAGTCGATGGGGTTCTGCTTGTGGGGCATCGTGCTGCTCCCCACTTGTGCGCTTGCTTCGAACCCCTCCGCGACCTCGAGTATCTCTGTCCTCTGCAGGTTCCTGATCTCAGTCGCGATCCTGTCCAGGCTCGAGGCCGTGACCGCACTCCAACAGACAAACTCTGCTATTCTATCCCTGCAGACGACCTGAGTGGATATCTCCGCAGGTTCCAATCCAAGCCTTTCCATCACCTTCCTCTCCAAATCGAAAGCCTTCTCGCCTTGGCTAGCCATAGTGCCGACTGCACCGCTCATCTTCCCGACTAGAAGCCTCTTCTCTAACTCCTTCAGCCGCTGGAGGTTCCTCGCCGCCTCCGCTGCATAAACTGCCATCTTGAAGCCCAGCGTGACCGGCACGGCGTGCTGCCCATGCGTCCGCCCCACCATCACAAGGCTCTTATGCTCGAGTGCAAGGGCGCAGAGCACATCCCTCACGCGCCCCAGCTTCGCTTTCAATATCTTCGAAGCGTCGCGCATTATGAGTGCCCAGCTCGTGTCCACAATGTCGTAACTGGTGGCTCCCCAGTGGACGTACTTACCGTCATCGCCGCACTCTTCGGCGAGCACCTCCACCATAGCCATCAGGTCATGCCTCGTCTTCGCCTCCCTCACCTTCACCTTCTCTGGGGTGACCACATTCACATTCGCAAGCTTGCTGATCCTCTCAGCGCTCTCGGGCGGGATCCCTCCCAGCTCGGCTAGGGCGAGTGCGAGGGCAGCCTCGACGTCGAGATATCTCTGGAGCCTGGATCCCTCCTCAAAAAGCGCCCTCATCTCCTTGCTTCCATATCTTCCTGTGTCAATTGGGCAGATCGGCATCTCTAAATCCCAGTATGGATATGGGTTGAGGTTTATAAAATGGATTGCCTTTCAGACATAAAAAAAGGAAGAGGATTGGTTTTAGATCAATGCTGGCCACAGGAACCAAGAGGCGTACCCTGCGAGCGCTGGAACCGCTGCGAAAACTAGCCCTAGTATCGAGAGCGCTGCAAATATCAGGCATATCAATTGGAGCGTGCCGAGCACTTTCGCATTGGCCTTCTCCCACGCGGCCGGGATCAGTGCAAGGAAGATCAAGAACAGCATCAGTATCACAAGAAATAGCGTGGAACTGACAGTTGCATATGCGAACATTAGCGGCAGCGAGAATATCGCGTAAGCTATTGCCATGGGGCCGAGAACCCTCCCGTCCCCGTTCCAGTAGACCATAGTGCCTAATGCCATCCAGAATAGCCCATATCCTCCGAATGTTGCAGCGTCTAGGAAGTCAAGGTGCATCGCGAAATATCCACTCGCGATCAGCTCTGTTATCCCAGCGACCCATATGAACCACGCTGCTTGCCCATTGCCGAGCAGATATCCTTCCTTTGTTTTTATTATGTTGAAGTTGCAGAAGATAAGTATTGCAAGCCCTGTGCATAGTCCAAGTAGACCCAAAGCAGCATATATCACAAAAGACATATTATCCCCAAGATTAATATTTAAGTAAATTATTTAAGATTTGTTTTTACAATAATGTACTTTGTAACTAAAAGTGTACAAAATATTCTAAAAAAAAGCTTAACGGGTTTATAACACTCTTGCATTTGGAAGGTGTGCGAAATATGTAAAAATATAAAAAATTATTTTTGGTAGTCATCCCTTGCCTCGACTAGCGCCTTGATGTTTGCCAGCGGGCTGCCAGGAGCAATGCCGCAGGCGGGCGCGAGCAAGTCGGTTCCTGCCCGGAGCGCACTGAGCGCCTCTGCCTTGACCTCCTCTGGCTTGCCTGTGAAAAGCGTCTTCGCGGTCGAGACGTTGCCAGCAATCTTCACTGCCTTAGCCGGCTCACCTGCGCCAGGTCTGGCTCCGAAGCCTCCTCCGAAGCCTCCTCCGAAGCCTCCTCCGAAGCCTCCTCCCGTCCTGAACCCTCCTGCGGGTTTTGCACCAGCCCCTCCTTTTATCACATCTCTTGCTTTTGCGATGTCGACCTTGTCCTCAATGCTGATGGCGTCGAAGCCGCACTCGGCCATGTCGCCGACTATTGGGAGGGAAGCACCGCAGATGTGCAGTACCTTCTTGGTCTTGATGTTCCTCGCAAGGTACTGGAGCCTTGATTTTATTGTGGACCTGAATGAGAGCGGGTCTATTAGCTCTGGGGCAGCTGAAGGCTCGTTGACGGTGATGACGTCCGCCCCCGCCTCTGCGATCTTCTCGACATAGGCTATGCTCGCGTCCGTTACCTTGTCCAGGAGGCTTTCGACCTCTGTCGGCTTTGTTCTCATCATCTTCACAAGCCTCTCGGTTTCTACCAAGTGACCGCTCAGCGTGAAAGGACCTGCGATCCCGACAATTAGCGGGGCGTCTAAGTTTTCCTTCTTGAGGATCCTGATCGCCTCCAGTACGACTGGTATCCTTCCCTTGTCCAAGAATCCCATGTCGATCTCGGCAAGCGATGGCGATTCGAATGCAGGTGCCCTAATCGAGGGCTGCCTGTTAATAGTCCCCATATCGACCTTACATCCTATCGCCTCTGCCTCGACCGTCAAGCAGAATGGTATCCTCACCGCTTCAAGGCCGACTAGCCTGTTGAGCGAAGCACCAAGTACTGCCATCTTGTTAGGATCGCTGTGGGCCTCGGGCCAAGGCGCCCCGACTTTCTGCATGGCCTCCACAATTCCAACCTGGGTGAAGCAAGTAACTGGGATCTTGTCGACAGGCTGGTCGGAAAGCACATTCAAAACTCTTTCTCTTGCGCTCATTTCTATCTCCCCTATGGTATTATCCATTATTCGCCAAGTGGATAAAAAGTTTTGGAATAGTTTATAATGTCCTAGTCCAATAGTAAAACGGTGAAACTCAATGGTCCTTCTGGCACAGATCTCGGGCTTCTTGGGGAGCGGCAAGACCAGCTCGATAATAAGGATGGCAACCGAGGCGCAAAAGAAAGGGCTGAAGACTGCAGTCATTGTCAACGAGATCGGTGATGTGGACGTCGATGGGGAGTTCGTAAAGAGCTCTGGGCTCAAAGCCAAGAGAATTCTCGGAGGGTGCATATGCTGCAGCCTCGGTGCAGACCTGGTCTCCACGATAAAGATCGTTGTCGAGGAGTTTAACCCTGATGTGATCTTCGTCGAGCCCACCGGGGTTGCCCTCCCCTCACAGGTGAAGCGGTTCTTCGTTCAGGCATCTTACCTCGTCCCCGGTCTTGAGTTCTCACCGACTGTTGCGCTAGTTGATGGCGTTAGGTTCCGCTCCCTGCTCGCCGAGTTCAAGGATTTCCTGACTAAGCAGGCCCGTGACGCAGAGATCTTGGCGCTGACGAAGATCGACAGGATCGACAAGAAATTCGACCTCCCCCTAATTATCTCCGCACTTAGCGAGATGAGGCCTGGGACCAGGATAATCGGCGTTTCGTCGGTGACTGGAGAGGGCATGCCTGACCTTCTGGCTGCAATCCTCGGTGGGCGGGTCGCATTGGAGTCTGAGACGAATCCTACCCAAGACGATTCGGTGGCAGCATCAGGAGTCGGCAATGCGGACTTCTACGGGATCCTCCGATCCGCCAAGGATCTAGATGACAATGCAATCCGAACTTTCGTGACTGAGGTAATCGAGGCAATGGGCAGGGCATGCGTCGAAAAGACAGGGCGGATCCTAGGTCATATCAAGGCTTTCGGCGAGTCGGAGGGGAGGGGCTTCAAGGCTAGCATGGTTGATCTCGCGACTGGCGTCGAATTCTCCGGTGATCTCCCAAAGTCCTGGAAGGAGCTCAGGCTCTCTATCTTCATGGCACTCGAGGGGTTCGGGTCTGAGGATATGCGATCTTACCTAAAAGAAACGATCAGGGAAACGAGCAAAAAATACGGGTTATCGGTCGAGGACCTCCACCGCCATCACCACTAGCCCTTTTTCAGGAATGGTTCGAGCGTTGATAGCTTCTCCACGTTGTGGGAAGTGAGGATGAACGGTTCGCCTCCATCTGTGCTAACTATCAAATTCTTGGGTGCGCCCGATTTCAACCTGTCTGCTAAATCCCTGATCCTGTTTTCCTCCTCTTGGTCGGCAGGAACTTTGAAGTTACCCATAACGGCTGCCTGGTTAGCCAGCGTCTCCGAGACCTTCAACAGATCCGAATCTCTCGAGACGTGGACAATGTAGCTCCTTGGGGGCAGTTGGGTCAGGAATTTCAGGTTCTTGGCGTTCTCCTCGAATTGGATGATCGGCACGACGCCTTCTTTGATCATTACTTCGAGCATTGTCTTCGTTGAGGGCCATACGATCTTTTCGAAGTAGTAGTCGCCCACGATCCCAGGGGTCGCATTCGTGAACGAGATCCACACCCTAGGCACTTTGCACGACTTTG
>JARYLH010000139.1 GCA_029907755.1 Candidatus Methanosuratincola sp. | reverse complement strand
GCCTGTCGTGAAGTATCTCGAGGCGCCGCTCACTTGATCCCCTGAACATGAGGGCGTCCCCCAGGTCAAGGACACCGTCGATGTGGTTGAACCCGGTCAGGAGGAGCAGCACCAGGAGTGTAAGCCACCCTGCAAGGCTGTTATCGAGGAACTTGAACAGGACGAGACCGGCGCCGCCGCTTATTGCGCCTATCAGGGCGCCGGCGGCGGGGAAGAAGAAGGCGTATTGTGCCATCTCATCGATCGTCCCGGATCCAAATGGCAGGACAGTCAGGAAGGAGAGCACTGACCTGAGGCCGCCGATCAACCCCATATTCAGCGCCTCTTTTCCTTCAGCATCTCGGAGTACATGCGGCTGGAGGCGCCAGCTATCAGTGCCCCAATGGCATCATCGACAAAAGGCGGGAGGCTCCGCAGTATCCCCGGCTTCTTTCTGTCGAACCTGTAGAACTCGAATAGTCCGTAGTACCCTGCTATCTGCAGGGCGATGGATATGCCCAATATCTCGTCTGCGACCAGGTGAACGGGATCGCCCTCGAATGACATTCTGTCGACGCCAGGCAGCAGGCCCCTTTCTCCGTCCTCGTTCATCCTGAAGGCTGCCATGACGAGTGCGGAGATGTTGACGTCTGACATCACCTCGAGGAGCTGCCTTTCAAAGATCTTTTTTGCCTTCTCCCTTGTGAACTTCGGGTGAGGGACATACATCTCCATCGCCGTCTCCACTAGATCATCGATGGTTATCCCGCGCTCTCCGAGCCTCGAAAGGAGGGGGCGGTGGGGGACGAGCCCGTCGTGCTTTATTACCGCTTTCCTCACCGCCTCTTCGACGCACTCGCCGACGAGTCTCCCAAGCTCGGTGGCGGATCCAGCGTATCTTAGTGGTCCTCCGTTGCCAGCCGATGCGATGAGCACGGCGTCTGACGAAGTGCCGGTGGCGGATTCTCTACTGGCTGCGCTGCGCACGTCCAGCGAGGATAGTGCTTTGCACTTTGCCTCGGTCGCCGACATGATGATGTTTGCCATGCACCCTTCTGTCAGATCCCTGTCGACCAGGATTATGGTGTTTATTGTCCCGATCGATTCTGACGGAAATTTGTCGCCGATGGAGGCGGCATTGGAAACTCCTGCGGTCACAATTGCGACGACGTGGACCTCGCCTGATCTCTCAGCCACCTCGGCTTTTGTCAGGTCGGCTGCAGTCATCAGGCATACAGCATCCTCCGATCCAAAAGACTTCGCCCAGGATCTAAAGTGCTCTTCCGGATCCACGCTGAAGTTCTTGTCCACCTTGAGGTTCACTATCCTTGAGGAGGACCGGAGGCCGCCGTTTACCGGTGCAGAGCTCAATATTTTTAGCGGGCGGCTCGACTCTACGACAATCGCATCTTGGTTCATCATCGCCTCTATTCCATCAAACAAAGTACGCCTCATACAGAATCCCTCCGATAACCAAGAAAGTCGAGAAGAGCAGCAAGGTGAAAATTGCAGATGCGGCATACACCCTGAGAGACGCCCTGATCTTTTCAGGGGACAGCGGTTCGATCTCCTCCCCGAGGGAGTATGACCCCGGCTTCTCGAGCCTCACCCGCAACGCACCAGCCATGGACGACATCGGCCACCCGGCGTTGATGCTCGATGTCGAGGCGTGGTAAGCCCTGCAGAACCGGATAGAGGATTTCCAGTCCAGCTTCAGCAGGGAGGCGGAGAGGGCGAAGATCAGGGGGGTCAGCCTTGATGGGACGTAATTTGCCACCGTGTCAAGCCTTGCGGAGAACCAACCGAACCTCAGGTATCGGTCGTCCTTGTACCCCACCATCGAGTCCAGTGTGTTTATGACCCTGTAAGCGACAGCGCCAGGCAACCCAAAGATGCAGTAATAGAAGACCGGGGATATGAAACCGTCAACAAAGCCCTCCGCCACGGTCTCGACAGCGCCCGAGGCGACGAGGCGCCGGTCTAGTGCCTTTGTTTCCCTCCTGACTACGAGGGAGAGGGACTTCCGGGAGGAGTCGAGGTCGGAGTCGAGTTCCCTGGCTATTGGCTCCACGTGCCTGTACATGCATTTCAGGGCAAAGGTCATTTTCAGAAAGAAGGCAGAAACCATGATATAGAGCGGCCAGCTGACGCTTGAGAGGAGTGTTACCGAGAATGCGAGCAACGCGAATGCCGCTATAACCGAAAGGGCCATCACCGCGCCTCCGACCCGTTCATTCTTGAAGATCCTCCTGAATCGCGGTTCGAGCTTCTCGATCGATTTTCCAGCCCATACAGTCAGGTGCAGGCGGCCAGGAGGTTCGCCAAACAGCAGATCTATCAGGAGGGCGAGCCACAGTATGGTGAGGGCGTCAGTCAAGGCGGGCATGTTCCTAGAACTCGCCTCCTCGCGTTTAGGATTATTTCGGGATCATCAGACCTTGCGTTTATTCTCGAAAGCTCGTTCACCACGGCGTCTGCCACCTCGGTCCGGTGGACCCAGATGCAGTCCTTGCACCCCCAGACGACCCCGCCGCCCTCCCTGATCACGAAAGACCCCCCGGTCGCACCGTCGAGGCAGGGGTAAAACGGGCAGAAGCAGAGGCGGCAGTCGTCCACCTTTCCGTGGCACTTCTTTTCATCGCAGACCACGTTGTGAGGGTGCATCCTGTCGAGCGAGCTGATCACGTTCCTTAGCGCCTCCAACAGGAAGCGGTTCTCCTCAGGACGCCTGACGCAGACCCTGATGAATTTGCCAGGCACCCCCTTCACCGAGCTCAGTTCCCTCACCAGGACGCCGTAGGAGAGGAGGCGCCACCTCAGGTTCCTCGGTGCCAGGCCTCCGCCTGAGATGTCGACCATCATGAAATTCGATTTCGATTCAACGGGGCGCAGGCCGCTTATCGAGCCCATCTCCCTAAACAGCCTCTCCTTCTCGAGGAGTATTTTTTTCTTAGACTCAGGAAGGAATCCCCTCTCCTCAAGGGCAGAGACTGCGGCTGCTTCCTCAAGCACCCCTACCCTCCAGCTCATGGCGGTTGACTCGAACTCCCTCGCTGAGGCGGGGCTGCAGACAGCATACCCGACCCTCAGACCGGGGAACCCAAAGGGCTTTGTCAGCGATCTCA
>JARYLH010000138.1 GCA_029907755.1 Candidatus Methanosuratincola sp. | reverse complement strand
TAGACTGGGGGTTCCTCGGGGGCAGGACCTTCGGCGTGAGGGCCACCAGGGTCAAGAGGTACTGGGATGGGGTAGACCTGCCAGCTCTCGAGAAGGCCATTGGTGACGCTGTTCCAAGGAGCATCGGCGCCAGGGTGGACCTGAGCAAGCCAGATATCTGGGTAAGGGCGGTCCTATCGGGGGAGAGCGTCTACATCTTCGCGCTCGGTTTCAGGACGGACAGGGGGGCGTTCGTGAGGCGGAGGCCGAAGACCCGCCCGTACTTCCACCCCGGCGTCTTGGAGCCAAAGATCGCCAGGGTGTTTGTGAACCTGTCAGCAGCCAGGCCCGGGGACCTGTTCCTGGATCCTTTTTGCGGCACAGGGGGGTTCCTAATCGAGGCCGCGATGATGGGGATGGATGCGGTGGGGATCGACCTGGACCCGAGGATGGTCAGGGGCGCAATTAAGAACACCCGGTTTTACGGTCTCGACTGCGGCGTGGTGCACGGGGACGGAACATCAGGGCTTGTTAGGAGAGCCGACGGGATAGCGACTGACCCGCCGTACGGCAGGGGGACATCGACAGGGGGGGAGAGGGTCGAGGATCTGATGAGGAGGCTCGCCAAGATGGCTTGCGATGTCCTCAAGAGCGGCGGGAGGATCTGCTTCGCTTCGCCGTCTGAGATAAGCCCCTCGAGGATCGCCGAGGATGAGGGGCTGCGGGTCCTCGAGGAACATGTGATGAGAGTCCATAAATCGCTGACGCGCGCAATAGTAGTCGCGGAGAGGGAGTGAAGTGAGGATAATATTCCTTGGGACCTCTGCCGGGACGCCCACCGCGGACCGCGGCCTGCCCTCGGTATTGCTTGATATCGATGGAGAGCAGATACTTCTGGACTGCGGGGAGGGCACCCAGCGCCAGATGATGAAGGCGGGGGCCAGCCTGGGCAAGAGGATGAAGATCTTCGTAACGCACATGCACGGGGACCACATATTCGGTCTCCCGGGGCTCATCCAGACAATGAACCTCATTAACAGGACGCACCCCCTCGAGGTCTTCGGCCCTCCCGGGATCAGGGATTTCATAGAGCGGACCACGATCCCAGCGATGTGCGAGCCGGCTTTCGAGCTGGCGGTGCACGAGGTAGCAGGCGGGGAGATCACCAGTGGCAGGAATTACAGCGTGATCGGCGCCTTGGGGGAGCATTCCGTCCCCAACATAGCGTACAGGATCACGGTGGGCGGAAGCCAGGGGAGGTTTATCCCGGAGAGGGCAAGGGAGCTCGGTGTGCCCGAGGGACCGCTTTGGGGCGCGCTCAAGGCGGGCAAGCAGGTGGTCCTCGAGGGTGGGCGCGAGGTGAAGCCCTCGGATGTGCTCGGGGACCCGGTCAGGGGAGTCTCGGTCGTCTACTCGGGGGACACAAGGCCGAGCGAGGGCATAATCAGGCTCGCGGAGGGCGCTGACCTGCTCATACATGAGAGCACATTCTCGGAGGAGCTCAGGGAGAGGGCATGGGCCGAGGGGCATTCCACTGCCCGCGGGGCTGCCGAGGTGGCTACCAGGGCAGGCGTGAAGAGGCTAATCCTGACGCATTTCAGCGCGAGGTACCCCGACGCCGCTTTGCTGGAGACTGAGGCGAGGGCGGTCTTCGCGGGCGCCTCTGCGGCAAGGGACTTCGAAAGCTACGAGCTGAAGAGTTGACGGGCTGCAGCGACCGACTCAAGGGCTTCAAGTTCAGTGTTGGCCTCTACGACCGCTGTGAGCGAGGAGATGTCGATCTCCCTCTTCAGGAGCTGCCAGTCGACCGTCCCTCTGCCGACAGGGAGGTGCGCGTCCCTGTCGCCCTTGTTGTCGTGCAGGTGAAGGTGCCTGATCCTCCCCCTGAGCAGTTCGAGGAACTCCCCCAGCATGCCCCTGGTGTTGGCATGCCCGACGTCTAGAGCGACCCCAAAATCCAGGCCCTCTTCCGAAGCCCTGAGGAACTCCTGAGGGGTCTGGAAGAAGAGCCTTGTGCCGGCAGGCATGTTCTCCAGGCAGACCCCCACCCCCTCGCGGGCGGCATGCTCGCGGATCTCGCAGAAGGACTCAGAATTAAGCCTCCAGTGGGCTTCAGGATCCCCACGACCGTCCGGAGGGAAAGAGCCCGGGTGGACGACCACCAGGAGGGCGCCGAGATCGCGGGCGTGATCGATCGACTCCTTCACGAGCTGAGCGGATAGGCGCTTCAGCCTCTCGTTTGCGGAGGCTATGTTCAGGTCGATTATCGGAGCATGGACGGTGAAGCGAACATCCCCCACAGAAGCCAGGTCGAGCAGGATCCTTATCCTAGACCCGTCCAGCCGGTCAGCCCAGTCATCGATTACCTCTATTACGGGCGGGGTGGATTCTCGATAGAACCCTATCTTCTTGAAGGTCTCTCCGAACGTGCAGAGGGTGGATATCCCGATTGGCATACCTCATCTATTGGCCTCCCGTCCACAGTCCTAGTTGCAAGCCAGTCAATAAATGATTTTGGGTCCTCGGTCTCGACGGTGAACTTGATCGGACCTAGCGGGGACTCCCCTTCGGGCATGCAGAAGGAGACGTGCCCTGCGTATGCCACCTGCTTGTTGAGGTAGAAGGTGAACTGGTTGCCCCTGATCCCCCTCAGCATGAGCTTCCTTGCTGCGTCGAGTATGCGCTCCCTGCGCAGGAGCTGCCTCAGCGTGACCAGCATCGACTCGTCGCCTTCCTGGACTAGGAACCTCTGGTGCCCCCGCTGTACGACGCGGAAAGGGCTCGCACCAGTCAAGTTGGAGACGGCCCTCGCCACCTTTTCCTCGTCCTCGGTCGCGCGTATCTCAGCCTCAACGACTACCTTTGTCATGGACCTCACCGCTGAAGATGCGCTTGACGGAGTCGACCAGTTCTGGGATAGGCCCCTCGTTGATCAGCACCAGGTCAGCCAGCGCGATGACCGACCCTAGCCCGACGCCGAGCTCCCGCATGTCCCTCTCCTCGAAGCTTTTCCAGTCCTTTGGATCGTCCGCCCTCCCCCGCCTGAGGAGGCGCTCGAACCGGGTCTTAGGGGAAGCATGGACGGCTATCAGGAAGACCTCCTCGTTGGACCGCAGGTAGTTGAGCTCGTCGAGGCTCCTG
>JARYLH010000137.1 GCA_029907755.1 Candidatus Methanosuratincola sp. | reverse complement strand
CATGGCAAGTCGGAGGTGGCGAGGGCTGCCGCAGCAAGGGCGTAGCGAGGAGTACTACGAGGAGCTGGCGAGGATAATCAATCTCTGCCAGAGCATAAGCACAAAGAGCGACGATCCTTTCCTTGTAGACATCCCCCAGAAGCTGACGATCCTGAAGCGCCTCCTCCCAAAATGGAAGCTCATCGACGACCTGCTCATGGACGCGGAGGCGATAAGGGAGCTCTCGCTCATGGTGAAGCTACAGAGCGACTGGGTGAAGCGTCGGGCCTCAGGGCTTTTCATCGATCCCTTCCTGGTCGAGGTGAAGATCAAGCTCCTCAGCAAGGAGGCACTGGCATACTCTGTGCTCTCCTCCTGGCACCCTCTTGTCGCGATGGATCAGCTCACCCTGGAGCGCCTCGAGGATGCGCTGGATTACTGGAACTCGATCCTCCCGCTCTCCCAGCGGGTCAAGGAGGAGGCTGCCGATCAGACCGCCTCGGACAGGACGGTTGACATAGCAGAGCTCGTGAGGCTGAGGTTCATCTCCGAACGCACCTTCAACGAGGATGTCCGGCAGATGCGGTCGAGGTTGGTGGAATCTGCAAAGGACGGGCCAATCGACTACTGGAAGTTCGTGCTTGCCCCCACGTACGAGGAGACCGTTATGAATGCTTACCGCCTTTCCTTTCTGGTCTCGAAGGGCTTGGCTAACCTGATAATAAACCCCATTGAGGAGACAATCCTCGTCGAGCCCGCAGACGGCGTAGAGAACAGGCGGGGCGGCCGATCTGTGGTCATCAGCATCAGCTACGAAAAGTGGAGAGCCATGCTCATGGAGGCTGAAAAAGCATGAGCGAAGACGCATCGCTAGCCAAAAAGATAAGGAAGGCAGCGCAGCTCATAATGTACCAGCACCACCGCCAGCCCGGAGTCAAGGGGTACGAGCTCAGGAAGTACATCGGCAGGGACTTCATGAAGGTTGTCTCGCTCCTCCAGAGGAAGCTCGACGATCTTGGGCTTGAGGTGAAGATCGTGTACGCTGATGGCCTAGACCACCCGAACCCGACCGAAGAAGAGCTGGAGCAGGCGAGGTTCTATGTGATTTCCAAGGCCCCCCTCCAGATGGGGGACGCCTCGCTCTCGGGCTGGAGGATCGACACATTGGCCGTGTTCGCGGCGACTGTGGCATATCTGACCTCCAAACAGGGGAGGGCACCCAGGCGCGATGTCGAGGAGCTACTTCAGGAGAAGTTCCCGGATTGGAAGATCGACCAGGACCTCAACCGGTTCATCAGGAGGGGCTACCTCGATGAGGATCAGAGCGGCATGCTCTTCATAGGGTGGAGGACAAGGGTTGAGATCGACAGGAGGCGCCTGCTCGACATGATTGCCGGCTCTTCCCCTGTGAAAGGGGATCTCGAATCCGGATCCAACGACTAGGCCTGCGCGTCCTGCCTCCTGTGGCGGAACCTGCTCTTCAGCGCACTCTTCTCTTCCCTGATTATCATGTCGACAAGCGAATCGAGGTCCTTGGTGCGGGAAGTCGCTATCGTGAATGCCACGGGCTTTGGGAGGCTCCTCGAGGCTATCACCATCGCTGCCTGCAGCCCGTACTCTTCAATAAGCCCTCCAGTTTCCAACGCCTCTTTGAGCATGGGCTTGTGCTTCTCCGATACCTTGCCGAGCTCTGACTTCTCCGCGGCCATCTGTGCCACCTCGTTCGGATCCCCGTCGAGCAGCCCTATCTTTGCAGAACCGCACTCTGGGCACCTCACTCCGCTGATGAAGCTCTTTATTTTCAGGTTCTCGACGAACCTGAAGCACTCTGCACAGACCGCAACCCTGGCCTCATTCAGGAGCCTCGCCTTGGCAGACTCTATGAGCAGCCTCCTGAGTCGGTCTGCAGGCACTAGGTCTGTCTTCCAGCTGAGCTCCCTTATGCCGACCCTTGAGATCGGAGATAGCGGCAACTCGGGATCCATGACTCTGACCTTGAACCTTCCGGATTTGATCCCCTCAACAACCGATACGAGCCCTTCAATATCCAAATCCTTCGAGAAGACCTCGCTCATCGCCTCCTCGTATACTATGCTCCCCTTCAAGTTCTCCACGAGTTGGGTCGACCCGACGTCGCTGATCTCGGCCTCCTTGCTTATCACCCCCATCCTCTTGGCGACGTGAATGAGCCTCCTCCTGAATAACCCCGTCCTTTCGACAGCGACCTCGGCGACCCTCCGCACCTCGTCCGCATCGAGCCCCTTAAGGATCTCCGCAACGAGGGGAGGGCTCACATTCGCCTTGACGAAGACCCGGTAAGCATCCTGCGAGGTCCCTGCCCCCACGCCTGTCCTCTGCGTTATCATGTACCCCAGTATCCTCGAGAGCGCCTTGTTTATCATAAGTCCGAAAGCGCAACTGATTATCACGTACCCTTCCCAACCCTCGACCGTGACAACGTCGTCTGTAGGGATCTCCCACTTGCCCTCAGCCTGTTCCTTCAATTCTTGGAGTGCTCGGTAGAAGGTATCCCTGGAGATCGGGTAATCGTTGAGCAATTCATCGATGACCGTGCCGTAATCCTTGCCCTGCCTCAATGCGCTGGCCGCCATCCCTCTTATGCTGCCGACCTCTTGGGCTATCTCGAAAGGCACCGGTATCTCGTCGCCTATCCAGTCGGGTATCGCGCCCGTCGGATCCTCCTCCGCCCTGACGTACACCGCGCTCTTGTATACTTGGACTATCTTCCATGGCGACCCCCTCACTATGAACTTGACCCCCGGCTCTCCGTATTCGGCAACGAACGCCTCGTCGAGGAGCCCTATGGCCTCGTCAGTCTTCTCGTCAATCACAACATAATGCTTCTCCTCTGGGATCATCGAAAGGTTCTCGAAGTAGTACTGGTAGAGCGCTTCTTTTGGCCTCGACTTTATGAAGATCTCCTCCTCCGGAAGGTAGAGCGCTAGCCTCGGCCTCCTGTTGCTCATATATTCAAGCACCCTCTCAACCCTCCCTTCCTCCAGCGATGCGAAGGGATATGCCCTCCTCACAATCGAGAGGGCCTCGCTGACCCCCATCCTGCCCTCGTCGAGGAGAAGCCCGGCTAGCTGGTGCGTAAGCACGTCGAAGGGGTTCTCGATGATC
>JARYLH010000136.1 GCA_029907755.1 Candidatus Methanosuratincola sp. | reverse complement strand
AGTATTCCCCCCTGTACATCACGAATATCACTTCTCCAGGCTGCGCGTTCTCCGTGGGTATGACAATATCGCCTATCATAGTCCCCACGCTCGGAGGCCTGCGCCTGACTTGCAATACCTTTATCGCAGCAAAGAGGAAGAGCGCAGCGACGCAGATCCCCACAGCGACGATCATATAGGTGAAGGCGGAGTACCAGTCACCGGAGACCGCCCATTTCTCTGGGCTGAAGGGTACGAGGAACAGTGCCCCGAATGTCAGTATTATCACGCCGCTGATTCCCAAGACACCGAATCCCGGTGTCGCGAGCTCGTAAATCAGAAGTATCGCCCCAACCACCATCATCACTGCTGATACGATGTTGATGTCGAAGCCCATCCCGATGAGGGCAAGGAGGATTGCTATTCCGCCGAGTATCTCTCCCCCATGGCCCGGTGCGGAGAAGCCGTATATCAGGGCGAACAGACCCACGAGGAAGAGGATGCTTGAGACGGTGGGATCCGATATCGCGTTGAGTATGGCTTCCCTAGGCCTCATCGAATAGACGTCCACTGCCGCGCCGCGTGTGTCCAAGGTAACCGCGCCTGATGCGAGCTGGACTGTCCTCCCATCGATCGCCTCGAGCAGCCCGGCTACGCTATCCGCGCGGTACTCTATTACACCATACTCGTATGCCTCAAGGTCGTCAACATTGGTGTTTTTTATGACAAAATCCTGGGCTAGGCTCAGGTTCCTGTTCCTGGACTCGGCGTGGGTCGACATCACCGCGACCAACGCATTTATGATTTTGTCATCCTCGACAGGGGTGCTGCCCAGAGGCGAATACGATATTGGCTGGCAAGACCCGATTACTGTGTTCGGAGCCATCGCTGCGACATGGGAAGCCATCAGGATGTATGTCCCAGCTGACCATGCAGTTGTCCCTGCGGGGTAGACGAAGGCGACGACTGGGACCGGAGAGTTGTCTATGCGCTCAATTATCTTCAGCATTGCGTCGACGCTCCCCCCAGGGGTCGAAAGCACGACCAGCACTGCACCATACCCCTCCCTGGTCGCGATCTCGAGCGCATCCGAAAAGGCGTCGGCATGGGCTATCGTGATTGCCCCGGTTACCGGCACCTGTAGCACCTTCGGCGCAGCAGAGACTGTGCTGCATGAGAAAGCGCCGAGGATGAACAGAAAAAGGAAAAATGTCAGAGTTGGGGTTCGAAGACGGCTTATTTGAACCACCCACTAAGGCTCATTTCCTCTCCTGGACTGCCTTGGCAATCCCGGCTATGCTGCCTATGTCGCTCGATGCAGAGCTCGAGATCACTATCAGGTTCTTCTCCCTCGCGACCTCGGTTATCATCTGGAACTCCCTGAGCTTCATTGCTATTGGAGCCTTGTTGTAGAACTCCGCGGCCTCGAACATCTTCTGCGCAGCCTGCTGCTCGCCTTCAGCTATGATTATCCTCGACCGCCTCTCGCGCTCCGCCTCTGCCTGCTTCGCGATTGCCCTCTGTAGGCTCTCCGGGATCGTGACATCCTTTATCACGACAGCGGTAACCTTTATGCCCCACGGGTCTGTTGCAAGATCCAGCGACTGCTGCAGCCTCTTGTTCAATTCCTCACGCCTGGCCAATATCTCATCAAGCTCGACCTGCCCGAGCACATCCCTCAGCATGGTCTGAGCCAAGAGGTTTGTCGATAGCACGTAGTTCTCTACCTGGGTTATCGCCTTGTTCGGATCGAAGACCCTGTAGTAAACTACGGCATCCACGCTAATCGTGATGTTGTCCCTTGTGATGACGACTTGCTTGGGTACGTCGAATGTCAGCACCCTTAGGTCGACCTTTCTGAACGCATCGACGAACGGGATGATCAGGAAGAGCCCTGGCCCCTTAGCCCCCAAGAGCCTCCCCAACCTGAATATCACTGCCCGCTCGTACTCCTTCACGATTTTGATCGACGACGACAGAATCCAGACGATTATCACCAAGACTACGAAAGCGATAATCAGCGTATTTATGGACTCGAATATTCCGCCTATCTGCAATGCTAAATCCAAAAATATACCCCCTTAATATTAGGGGGGATCTTGGATATTAGCATAACTATGGATGCTTTCAGGGCTGCTGCCAAATGAGGCGCTTCATAGCCTCTGCGGCTATCTGGTAAGTCCTGTCCGCCTTGCCGGACCGCTCGCCCCCCGCATTGTATATGTCGAATTCCATGAAGTCCAACCCGACGAGCTTCGAGGTTTTGAGTGACTTCTTTATGGAGGCTATGAGCCCGTAGAGGTCGGAATGGTCTAAGCCGTAGTAGTCCAAGAACCGCGCGCCTTTGATCGAGGTGTTCGAGCATATATCAACATCGACAGAGACGTAGGTGTACGGCAGTTCGGTACTTGAGAGCGCCTCCCTGACGTCCCCCATGCTTTTCTGGACTCTCTCCTTCGTAATAACGTGCACCCCCGACTCTTCCAGACCCCTGTAGAACTCGACATAACGCTTCACCCGGTCATCCTCTATTTCCTGAGCGACCCGCGGGGGGTAGTCCGAGACGCCGACAACGAATATGTTCTCGCGTGGGATTTTGTCAAGGATGTAATAGAGGAACGAGTCTGCATTGTAGCTGTCAGGCCTGTTGAATATGAAAGGGTCATTGGGCGAGAACTTTGTCTCGGGGTTGGTCTCCAAGTCGTACTGTATCAGCCCACACCTGATGTTGGGGAGTATGAAGTCGAAGTGGCTGTCAAATACGATCAGCCGGATCGACTCGCCGCCCAATTCCCTAGAAAGGGCCTCAAACGCACCACCTGTGAGCGAGTGATCAACTCCAACCATAACGGGGACTGCTGGGAGACCGCCCTCAACTAGATTGCCAACCTTCTTCGCATACTCAAGGCAGCCATTCGAGTCAATGAAAGCCACGAAGTTCTCCACGGTCAGCATGAAGGACATGGCCTTGGGGGGCGCCGGCAGCAGCCAGGGCTCCACATCAAGCCTCGACTCTGGACCCGGGAGCCCCCCGAGCTCCCTCGCAACACCGTCGAAAGGGTCTTTGAAGAGGATGCCCTCGTATCCTTTCTCGAGCATTTCGATCTTTCTAAGAACGCTCGATTCCCGCTCATCCGGGTCAAGAGGGCCATT
>JARYLH010000135.1 GCA_029907755.1 Candidatus Methanosuratincola sp. | reverse complement strand
GACTTTTGGAAGCACTCTTACTTTCGCCCTACCTCCACGGTGACGGGATTCGGGGGTTCTTTTAACGCCCCTTCAACATATAGGGGCTGAGGGGTATGTGCGAGAAGAGGAACTCTTCGCTATTGGACGTGGTGGAGCTGCTGTCCAGCGGGAAGATGAGGTGCCGTTACAGGGGCTGTGGAGGGCTAGAACGAAGAAGTAGTGGGATTTAGAATCACTTAGGCCTTTGTTGCATTTAGAATAATCCGAGGCTAGCCCAAAACCTTTAGTCCGGCTTTATCGTATATCTGCTTCAGGTTTTCCAGGCTGTAGTCCGTGTAGTGTCTTGCCAGGACGCTCCTCGGGATCCGCCCCTGGAACGCGTCTATGAAGCGGTCGGGGACGCCCAGGCGGGCCATCTCGTTCGCGAACCAGAAGCGGAGGACTTTGGGAGTGACCTTGACCCCTGACCCCTCTGAAGCCCTGGCCCACTCCCTCTTGAAGCCCGGCATCCACATGGGGAAGAGTTTCCTTTTGCCCCCCTTCCTGGAAGCCAGGTACTCCTCCAGCCTTCCCTTTGCCTCCTCATTGAAGAACCCGTACCAGTTCCTCTTGGTGCTCCCCGCGTGAGCGTTCGGGATCAGGACCTGTTTCTCAAGGTCAACCTGCCCAGCCTCCAGAAACAGGACCTCCCCCTTCCTAATCCCAGAGGACGCCAGGAGGAGGAAGAGCGCCTGGTGCTTCAGCCCTAAGAAGTCATGGAAGCCTTTCAGCTCCTCTTTCGATGGCAAAATCATCATGGAGGGCTCGGTCTTGGGGATCTTGAACCCTTCGATCGTTTGCCCCTGCCCACGGAAGTCGCGGAAGTGCCTCCTCAGGGCCTTGATCGCGTTTGCCTTAGAGGCAGGGCTCTGGGCGTACCGCAGCAGGAAAGCCATCACGCCCTCCCTGGTGTGCGGGCGCCCTGACCCCAGGAAAGCCCCCACATAGCGGAGGTGCTCCCTGGCAGTCAAGGGCTGGAGGCCAAGGTCCACCACCAGGAACTCCCTGAAGCCCTATAAATAACCATCACTCAGCCCACCATTGTACGGTACGATGGTGAACCTCCCCTGGCATTTGCCCTCTGTATGACTTGTTTAAAAACTGGAGGCTTTTGGTCAAGCTTTTTGCCTTCAATGGCAAAAAGGTTGGTGGACTGGGTGGGATTTGAACCCACGACCCCCTGCGTGCAAGGCAGGTGATCTGCCGCTAATCTACCAGCCCTTTCCGTATGCTGGAAGTCCGCCGGTATTTTTATTTATTTCGCGTCCAAGGGAGGCATCGGTTCCTAAAAAATTACGGGGTTAGCCCCGCTCAATGGGCAAGGCTTCTGGCGATGCTGATCATGTCTGACAGGAGCGCGTATCCAGTGGCTCTCCTCCCTGCCCCCGGGCCCACGATCGTGATGTCGCCAAGCGTATCGGTGCTGAAAGTCAGTGCGTTGGTCACGCCCCCGATGCTCGCCAGCGGATCGGACGCCGGCAGCCACGTTGGCGCCACCTCTGCCCTCGCCTCGCCGCGGTCGCCCCTCCATGCCTTGGCGATCAGCTTGATCCGCCCCCCCTTCCTGATCGCGCCCGTGACCTCCTCCAGCGTGACACCTGAGATCCCCCTCCTGGCCACAGCGTCGGGCTTGATGTCCGCCCCGAAGAAGTGGTTCGCGAGTATGGCTGCCTTGGCCGCGGCATCCCAACCCTCCACGTCCATCGTCGGGTCAGCCTCAGCATACCCCATCCTCTGCGCCTCCTTCAGGACTTCGGAATAGGTCCTTCCCTTCTCCATCTCGGAAAGTATGAGGTTGGTCGTGCCGTTCACTATCCCCCTTATCGAAGAGACCCCGCTGGCTGCGAGTGGCCCGTCGAACAGGTTGAACACCGGAGTCCCGCTCAGCACAGTCCCCTCGAACCTCAGCCTTCCGCCTCTCTCAGACGAGATCCTCATGAGCTCCCTGTAGTGGAGCGATATCGGCCCTTTGTTGGTGGTCGCGACGTGCTTTCCCATCTCGAGCGCGGCTTTTATGTGGGAGTATCCGGGCTCGCCGTCCTTTATGTTCGTCCACGTGACCTCCACGACGAAGTTGGCGCCGCTCTCCCTTATCGTCTCCAGCGCGCCCAGCCCCTTCTTCTCACCGCCCATCCCTTCAATGCCATTCCCGGAATCGGCAAGCCTGACAGCCTCAGCCAGGTCGATCCCCTTGGGATCCATCACGGACCCACCCTTGATGTCCGATATGGCAACGACTTTCCATTCGATGCCATATGCCTTCTTCAGAAGCTCCCTCTTCTCCAGCAAGAGGTCTGCGAAACCCCTGCCTACAGTCCCGAAGCCTATGAACGCTATATCGAACCTCATAATGATCGCCGATGCTTAGTACAATATGGGCTGGAATTAAAAAACTATCCGCTACCAAAGTTGAAATAAGACCTCCAACAGATTATGTAGCGATGGTATCCGAATGGTCTTGATTATCCCCCTTTTCGAATTGCACCAGCCTAGGCGCCTGAAGAGGCAGTTCGGCAGATCGATCCAGCCCGGCACAAAGCTCGAAAACTTCTACTTCGATGACGATCTCAACAGGGAGACGTTCCTGCGCGTCTCGAGGGTCGCATACCGGCCGGCGCTGGACTCGATACTCCGGTGCATCGAACATAAAGCCTTCAAGTGCGCCATCTCCGTGTCCGGGACGCTGCTCGAGCAGGCGGCGGCTTGGGGCCCTGATCTTGTGACCAGAATGAAGAGGGTCATTGACACCGGATCCTGCGAGCTGATCGCCCAGCCGTACTACGGCTCCCTCTCCTCCCTCTTCTCACCCGAGGAGCTTGCTGGTCAGCTGGAGATGCAGAGAATGGCTGCCGAGAAGCTCTTCAAGCAGAGCCCAAAAACGGCGAAGAACACGGGGCTCATCTCGAGGGAGGACGCCTGGAAGGTGATGCGCGCCCTAGGGTTCAAGTCGGCAATCGTCGAGGGGACCGAGAAGCTCCTAGGGTTCAGGTCGCCGAACTGCCTCTACTCCTCGGGCGACGGGGGGCTGAGGCTCATACCGAGGAACTACCCCCTCTCAGACATGGTGAACTTCAAAGCGGATACTTGAAAGACGGGCGGAGGTTCATGAAAATGTATGAG
>JARYLH010000134.1 GCA_029907755.1 Candidatus Methanosuratincola sp. | reverse complement strand
ATTTTCGATAGGAGCGTTTTGAGGAAATCATTTCGATGACTGGCAATGAGCTTCATGACACCATCCCGATCTCCGGCTTTCAGCCGTTGTGGGACTCGGGTACCCAAAATCCGAAGTGAAGCCCAGGTCGAGGCGAAAGGGTCTCGAAGCAGTGATAAAAGTAGTTTGAGGATAGGGTGGCTAATCCACCTTTACAGCATCCTTGCCAATGTGCATATTAAAGGTCAGCTCGGAGATCCCGATGCCGTATTCTGAGATCCTCCTTATGCTGTCCATCACTATTATTGCTGATGCAGCCGTCTTTGTCGGGAGCACTCCTTCAATCAGTCGCCTCATGAGTTCCTCCTCCTTTGCTGCCGCCTTCCTGGCGTCATGGATCACTCTGCTAGCCTCTTGTATGCTCCCGTTCTTCAGCGAGTTCACGGATCTCATGAAGATCTCACCTGATTCACTTAGGGACTGCATCATGGCTTCCGAGATCCCCCTTTCGATTTCGGGCGCCGCCAAGAGTTGCGACGCGATCCTTATTGTGTGGTCTGCGACCCTCTCAACATTCCTGAACGCGATCCTGTAGTCAAGGGCTGCCTTTATGTCGTTCAGACCGTAGTCCTTCAGCGCGCTCTGGTCTTCCATTATGTTTGAAAGCCATCTGCTGCCCATGAAGTAGAGCTTATCCACGTCTTCATCCCTTTCGATGATGTCTGAGAGCATGTTCCTTCGTAAATTCTGGTCGCTCCCCCTCTCTGCCTTTATGGTGTCAGCGATCATGTCTCTGGCCATCGTGGCCATCCTCAAAAACAACCTGTCTAATGGGAACTCGTAAGGCCTGAGGAGAATCTGTACTGTCATCCTGTCCGACGTTTCCTCTATTATCTCGGCCCCTGCCATCTTGAACTTGATCATTTTCCTAACCTTATCCCTGGCATACGGCTCGAAGCTGACCTTCGAGAGGTCGAGCCTTATTACATCATAGTTTGCAATATATGCGGCCAGGGTCTTCCTGATCAGATCGCCTGCATCCGGATCCCTTGCCTCAATGACTATTTCTTTTGATCTCTTCTCTTCCTTCCCTCCTTCGAGTGTAGAGATCTTTAGGCTTCCGTTAGGTAATGTGACAATATTGACCTCTGTCTTGGGCGCTATCCTGTTCTTTTTGACCCATTCATGTGGGAGCGAGACGGTGAAAGTCGATTTCCCAACCTTCTGCACTCTGCGCATTTGCATTTTCCTTACTCCCATATCCCGTTTATACTAATATATATTGAAATTTGTTATATATATTTTTACCCGGCGTATATATTATTGTATTTATGTTTAACAGCAATTTAGTTCGGCACGTCTCTTGCTTTTTATTTGGTCTCTTGAATCCGCCCACATACGTACAGGATAAGTATATTCTTTATTTACAAGAATATATTTTGTTTCCTTTACTTGCATGAAAATACAAAATATGCATATTCTATATATATGACCTAAAGCCTTTACGGAAGGGATAAAATATGTTTTTGGAGGACAGGAGAGGAATCTCGAAAATCTTGGGAGTAGGAATAGTTGCTGTGGTGCTGGTTGCGGCAGGGATATTGTATTACACCCAGTTCATGGGGGCTGAGCAGCCAGCGACAATAACTGCTGGGGGCGCTTCATTCCCCTACCCCTTGATATCGAAGTGGGCTTCTGAGTACAACAAGTTGCACCCCGCTGTACAGATAACTTACCAGTCTGTCGGGAGTGGCGCTGGTCAGAACGGTCTATTTGCCAAGACATTTGACTTTGCAGGATCGGATGCGCCATTGACCGACTCACAGATGTCTCAAAATCCTGGGGTGCTGCACATACCTGAAACGGGCGGGGGAATCGTAGTCGCATATAACATACCTAACATAGGATCCGGGATGAACCTCACCGCAGACGTCATAGCGAAGATATTCCAGGGGAACATCACAAAGTGGAATGACCCTGCGATCGCAGCTATAAACCCGGCCCTGACCTTGCCCGACTTGAACATTGTGGTAATCAGGAGATCCGACTCGAGCGGAACAACAAACGGCTTCACGACTTACCTAAGGAATGCGAGTTCAGTTTGGCTCCTTGGCTCAGGCACAACCGTTAACTGGCCCGTCGGGATAGGCGCGTCGGGCAACAGCGGCGTGGCAAGCACACTGCAGCAGACGCCTGGCGGTGTAGGGTATCTGGAGTTCTTCTACGCGAAGAACAACTCCATCCCATATGCCAAGGTGATGAACAGGAACGGTCAGTTCGTCGAGCCAACTTTGTCTTCGATTTCCAAAGCGCTGGGGGCTGCCGCGCCATTGCTGGCCTCCGATGTGAGGGCTCCTGTAGTCAACATGCCTGGCGACGATGTTTACCCGATCTCCGTGTTCACGTACATACTGGTGTACAAGGATCTTTCCTACATGCCCGAAGCCAAAGCCAAAGCCGTGGCAAACTTCCTCTGGTGGATCGTCCACGATGGGCAGTCCCACTCTGAGGCACTGCTATATCCGAGATTACCTAGCAGCGTCGTGACCATCGCCGAGGCGAACCTCAGGCAACTCACTTACAACGGAAGGCCTTTGCTTTGAGCAGGCGGTAAAAGTGAACAAAAAATCCATTTTTTTTAAAGATTCTGCTTTCAAGTACTTGGTGGGCGCCAGCTCACTGATAGTCGTTGCGTTTTTTATGATGATATTCGCAATGCTTGTGATAAGGTCGTATCCGTCAATAATTAATGATCCTTTAATGGCGTTCGGAAGCACTTGGGATGTGAACTTAGGAATATACGGCGGGCTTCCTGCCATATTGGGGACTTTGGCTTCATCCGCGATTGCTGTTGCTTTCGCGGTGCCAATAAGCCTTGGGATGTCCATATTCTTCACCGAGTACGCGCCAAAAAAGGTGAGGGCTGCACTGTCCGTGACAATCGACATGCTGGCGACCATCCCAAGCGTAATATTCGGGATATGGGGCTTATGGGTAATCGCGCCCTTCGTCAAAACTTACATTCAGGAGCCTATAATCGGCTCCATCGGTTTCATACCTCTCTTCTCGGGTCCAGCATATGGGCTGAGCCTGTTCTTGGCTTCCCTCGTCCTGACCTTCATGATAGTCCCAATAATATCCTCTTTGACGATTTCTCTACTTACTTCAACCCCGGTCGAGCTCAGGGAGGCA
>JARYLH010000133.1 GCA_029907755.1 Candidatus Methanosuratincola sp. | reverse complement strand
GTGACTTAGGATCTCCTCTGGATTGATCCCTAACCTCGCCGCGGCATTGCCCAGCACCTCTTGGCGCTCATTTTCGTCCAAGACTGGCTCCCCGCGCTCGAACAAGCTTTCCCTAAGCGCCTGGGGGTCGACTGGGCTCCTGACCTCGAAAACCGAAAGTCTGTCTAGCAGGGCGCAGAGCCCCCTCACCACTCTGAAGTCGTTCAAATCGGACTCTATCCCCTTGGCTGCACTCGAGATCTCGGATTTCTTCTTTCCCAGACTCTTCGAGTAGAGCGATATCAGGCGGGCTGCGAGAGCTCGATCTGCCCCATCAGGGCTGAGGTACCCCGGGTAAATCTTCCTTCCCTTGACCCTCGCCACCAGCAATTCGGAAGAAAGCATCAGACGCCCCGCCTCCGCCTGCTGCTTATCCTGGACTCGTCTGTGAACCTCGAGACGACCTCGATCAGCCTCGCCTCCTTGTCCCCGCTCTTCCTCAGGAGCCTGCCCAGCCTCTGGATGAACTCCCTCTTCGACCCTGTCCCGCTGAGTATGATCCCCAGAGACGCCTCCGGCACGTCGATGCCCTCGTCCAGGACTCGGGACGTAACCACGGCGCTGTAGGAGCCCTCCCTGAACTTCCTGAGTATCCTCGCCCTCTCTTCCCTAGGTGTCTCGTGCGTTATTGCAGGGATGAGGAAGGACGCACTGATCGCATATACGAGCGAGTTGTGATGGGTGAAGATCAGGGTCCGCTCGCCTCGGTTCTTTTCGAGGATCTGACTCAGCGCCTCCACCTTCGAATTGGAATTGAGGGCAACTTCCATTGCCCTCATCCTCGAGAGCAGCGCCTCCCTGGCCTCCGGATCCCTACCGCTCATCATCACCAGGCGCCTGAAGTCCTCGGGCGAGTGCATCCTCAACCCCCTCCTCCTCAAGAAGCCCCTGTAGACCCCCATCGCGCGCACGTACTCCTCGGCCTCGGCAGGTGGGAGGTCGACCTGGATCCGCTCGATCCTGAAGTTGGCAAGGTGGGTCCCAGCCATGTCCGAGACTTTCCTCTCGTAGACCTTTGGGCCGACAAGCTCGGGCAGCCTGCTGTGGAGACCGTCCTCCCTCTCGTAGGTCGCAGTCAGCCCCATCCTGTAGGGGGAAGCGTAGAGCTCGGCTATCTGCGAGTACCCAGGCGACGCGAGGTGGTGGACCTCGTCGAATATGATTAGGGGGAACCTGTTCCCCAGTTCCTCGGCTCTCAGGTAGGCAGTGTCGTATGTAGCAACCGTCAGCGGCCCCAAGACAGATTCGCCACCGCCATACGCTCCCACCGCTGTGCGGAACGCCTCGGAGAGCCTGGCCCTCCACTGGTCCATGAGGTCGATCGTGGGGACCATCACAATCGCCGGGCAGTTCGCCTCCTGGATCGCCAACACCCCAAGGACGGTCTTACCGGATCCAGTGGGAAGGACGGCTACGCCGCGCATCCCCGCCTCAAGCCAGGCGTCTAGTGCCTCAAGTTGGTAGTTCCTCGGGACGAGTTCAGTCCTGAAATCAGCATGGGGCAGGGGATCCAAGACCTCGTCCTGGAACTGGATTCCGCTCTCACGCAAGTACCGTGTTATATCCGGGTAGCGGATAGCCAGGCTACGGTAGGATTTCGCAGCAGGATCCCAACTTGAGTGCGGCACCCGGACGTTGCCAGATAGCACCGTGCCCTTTTCATAACGGAGGATCAGCATCTGGAGCCCTGTGGATCATGGGCGCAGGAGGTATAAATCTAATTTTCCTTTAGCCTTCCCATCCGTTCCGGGACCAGAACCACCAGTGCGGCGATGAATGTCAGAACTGGGGCAATGAGGAAGGACTCAGGGTAGCTGCCGGAAGCCTGGATCACAGCCCCGAATATCAGCGGACCCACCATGTTCCCAATATCCATCCCCATCGTATATATGCTCGAAAGGAAGCCCCTGCTGCCCGCGTGCGCATGGGCCAGCGCGAGCGTCTGCGATCCGGGCACGAAGACGCCTATGCCTATACCGAAGATCACTGCGTCGATGTAGAGCCGGAGGGGCTCCTGGTTAAGCGCTATGAGCAGGAAAGCGAGGGAGATCAGGAGCAGCCCGATGTAGGTCATTAAGGCTGGGTTCCTGTCGGCAGCCCTCCCCGCTAATATCCTCAGGGCGAGGCTTGAGATCGCCTGGATGCTGACGAACAGCCCGATCTGGAGGTCGCCGTATCCGATTATCTTCAAGTAAGCCGAGAGGAAAGTAAGCAGGCCCATCCAAGCGACCGCATAGACGACGAGGCTCACGAATGCGACTACAAAGTGCTTCTCTAAGAGCCCTTTGATCGAGACAGAAAGCGAGCCTTTCACCATCCTGGGCTCCCTGTAGAGCACGAGGGGCAAGAGGAAGAGGATCAATACGGAGGTTATCCCGAATGTCGTGGTGTACCCGAAGGCTTCGGCGAGGAGACCGCCAAGGGCAGGACCGACGGTGAAACCGAGGCCGATCATCAGACTCCTCCACCCTAGGGTCTCGCCAATCTTGCCCTCGGGAGCCTGGTCCACCGCACTCGCCATCGACGACGGCACGAAGAGGGCGACCCCTGCCCCCTCCAAGAGCCTCCCGAGCATTATCTGGTATATGTCAGTAGAGAGGAAGAGAACAAGGTAGGCGGCTGAGCCGAAGGCGAGCCCCAAGACCATCAGCTTTGACCTTGCCCAGGAGTCGCTCAGGAAGCCGGAGACGGGGCGGAGGAAGATCGCGGTGATGGAGATCGCGGATACGGCCAGGCCTATCAGGAAGGGAGATGCGGAGACTGTCAGCGCGTACCTGGGTATGAGTGGCACGACCACCTGGATCAGGGTGAAGAAGAGCATCGTCGCAAGGTTGACTCGCCACACCTGAGAGATCAAGGTCCGCATTCACCACCCAACGCGCTGCAGATGATCACGGGTAGACTCATAGACTATTAAAAACCCTGCTGTCTGCCCCCATTCAACCCCCGTAACCTCAAGTCTGGAGTTGCGTGAGCCCGTGCATGACCAAGTAGCCCCCTGTGCAGGATCGATCTTGAGTTGGGCGAAAAAGGAATGCTTCATGGCACAAAATTTAAACCCGGATGTAAAAGCCACGCGAGCCCAAACGCCTCAAGGCTTCGGGAGCGACGACAAAAGGGTCTTTTGGCCCATGGGAGGGGCT
>JARYLH010000132.1 GCA_029907755.1 Candidatus Methanosuratincola sp. | reverse complement strand
AGCCCTCTGTCTCTTCAACGAAACTACTCACCAAGCCAGGTGTCTCAGCCAGCCTTTTCTCCAAATCGACTATGAGGTCATTTTCCTTATGAATCTTCAACGCATATTCCACAGGTCCAAAATCGCACAGGTCGTCGTAGCCATCGATATCCTTTATTATCTGGGCTGGTTCCCTGAGCGAGGGCTTCGACGGGAGATAGACCCATCCCGAGTCAAAGACAGCCGGATGAAGCAGGAATCCATCGAATTTCTTCAAAACAGATTCGCTGTTTTTAACAACCTCTGAGAACTTGTCCCTCTTGGAAGTGATTACCGGAGCGACCGGAGTCCTTCCGGTGTTTTCTAGCTTTATTGTTTCCTCTATCATGCCCATCTCAAGTTCACAAATCATAATTTATGAATGTTGAACCCTATAAGGACTACCCCGAGGTTCTTGTTCGACACGTCTATCCCCTTCTCTCTCAGCCAGTCCTTGAGGAGGACATCCGTGTGGGTTGAGGGCATGCCAAGGACAAGCCCGTGAATCCCTTCAGGCGCCTCCACCCCTACGCTCATTGGGGGTATGAAGACCTTTATCTCGCCAGACATCGCCTTTCTTACACTGTTGGGAGGGAGCCTGTCCTTGAATATCACAAAACTATCCCCCAGAAGCATCGCATTCTGATCCTTCCTGTATACTTCTAGGAGCGACTTGTCCCTTATCTCCAGGCCCACTGTGTCGCCGAGATAGATCAGCTCGACAGGTTCCGGAGGGTATGTGTAGTTCTCGTTGGTAAGGGCTGCGAGCAAATGATCCCTTTTCAATGCCTCCCTGACCCCTGCATTGTACTTCAGGAAAAACCCGCCCGTGTTGCTCTCCTCGCATAGTTCTGAAGAGAGGATCTGATTCTTCAGCTCTGTGGGGAGCAGGACTGCATCAACAATCCCTTTGACGTTGATCAGCCTCTCCATGAGTCTACCGACCATGTGTTCAAAAGACGACATATTTTTTACAGTTTAAAATAGTATAACATACATTTATATCTATTTGTAGGAAATAATTACTATAAAAATTGAAATGGAGGTGGGTTTTTGTACGGACTGGCGATAGATATTGGGACGAGCGGTATACGGATCCAGGCGCTGGACCTGAATACCTCTGAGGTGGTTGCGACAGCAATAACCCTGAGGCACCCCTTGCCTGGGGCGAACGTGATCGATCACCTTCATTTCGCGGTCGAGGTCGGCGAGGATGTGGCGCACAAGCTCATAATCGATACGATAAACTCGCTCCTCAAGCTCCTCGAAATCGACCTGACCAAGGTGGAGAGGGTGGCAGTGGATGGCAACCCGACCCAGCTTTCACTTTTCCAGAACATCGAGGTTCGCGATCTGGCATACTGGGGCGAGCACGCCATGCACGATTACAACATAAAGCCTCCTGAAAGGAATGCATGCGTGATCAAAGCCGGATCGGTGGGGCTCGACCTGAACCCAGAGGCTGATGTTTACGTGCCTCCAGGCGTGAAGCACGAGATAGGCGCCGACGCACTCGCCATGCTCGTCAAATCCGGCGTCCTGGAGAAGAGGGGCATATCCCTTGTGACCGACTTCGGGACTAATGCGGAGATAGCGCTCGTGATAGATGGCGAGGTTTTCACCTGCTCTGCCGCAGCTGGCCCTGCGATCGAGGGCCAGCGGATCGAGAAGGGTATGCTCGCCTCGCCGGGGGCGATCTGCGATGTTAATCCAGAATCCAACGGTTGGAGAATGACGATCCTCAACGCGCAGCTGCTGACCGAGAAGGGCGATGTTGTCCTCCCCCACTCCGGAGAGGTTGTGGATAGAGGACCGATGAGCGGAAAGGCTCTGGGGATCACGGGGACAGGGGTCATCGCGGTGCTCGCGCTCGGGATCTCGTCGGGGCTCATCAAGCTCCCCAATATCGCAACCCAGGACAGGAAGCTCTACCTCCAGGACGGGGTGTACTTCACGAGGCGCGACTTGGTCGAGGCAGGGAAGGCGATCGGAGCCTTCCGCGCTGGCCACATTTCGCTTTGCGAGGAGGCAGGAATCACGATGCACGACATAGATACTTCATACATGGCTGGCGCCTCCGGGTTCTATGTTGATGCTAACAAGTCCATGGAAGTAGGTCAGATCCCTGCGTGCTCAAGGAAAGTGTACCAGATTGGGAACACATCGCTCGGCATGGCCAAGGACATTGTGCTGAAGCCTGAGATGATCGACACGCTCCAAAGCATGGCCGACAGCATAAGGGGGAGGCACATAATGCTCGCCACCTCGAAGGTCTTTGAGAAAGTTTACACCCTTGAGCTGTCATACTGGGATGAGGGGATGCCCATCACCATTTACAATGAGTACCTCAGGAGATACGGCTACAATCCCTTGCCAAAGAGGACTCCAAACCCCGAGATAAAGAGGATCTACATGAGGGACATCCCTGAACTCGGGAAGAAAGGGCTCAAAGTCCTAAGGGACATCGGAGTCACCTTGATCGGTGAATTCGAAGGGTGCACGGGCTGCGAAAGCTGCGTCAAGAGCTGCCCGGAAAGTGCAATAAGGGTCGAGCCTGCAGGCGACAGGTACCGGATCGTCATCAAGTCCGAGTTATGCGACGGGATGGCATGCCTCCGGTGCCAGCAGGCATGCCCAGACCAGGTCTTCAAATACTCGAGCCTGCTAAAAGGCAAAAAGGAATAAATTTTATTTATTTTATTAATTTTTCTAAAAATGATAAAATTTTAGATCAATTAATGATTAAGAATGGAAATATAGGTAAAAAAGAAAAAGGGATGTTGTTTACATCCTGTCCGCGTACTCCGCAACAAACTCCCCGACGACCTTCGGGTATTCCTTGCGGAGTTCCTTCCAGCTCTTGCCTGCCAGCGCCGCCTCTGCGAGCTTCGGTGCGTGGAATGCCTTGACTCCGTAGACTCCCATGTCATAAGACTCCACGAAGTCCCTCTTCACTGCACCGCCGCCGCAGCCGAACACCGGGACTGTAAGACCCTGCTCCTGGAGCGCCTTCGCTACCCTCGGGAAGGCGGTCATGGTTGTGGTCATCAGGGCCGTGCCGGTGAGCATCACTGGCTTGTGTTTCTTGACGGCCTCGATTACTTCCTTGTCTGGGACGTCCCTGCCAAGGTCCACTGCCTCAAACCCGTTCGCCTTCAGGAACATCACGACGAGGTTCTTGCCAATGTCGTGCGGATCACCCTCGGCGACGAATGAGACAACGGTG
>JARYLH010000131.1 GCA_029907755.1 Candidatus Methanosuratincola sp. | reverse complement strand
GATTTGGCTTGAGTTGATATACTTCACCAAGTATCTCTTTTGCGACATCCTCCATTTTTTCGGACAGTCTTTCTTCAACTTCATTACAAAGATTGAATACCTCGAGGAAATTCTTTTTTGCGTCGAAGATCAAACTTTGATCTCTTGTAATTAGAATCGTTTCAGTATTGCCTCTCCACAGGTGTTTGCCTCTGCTAAAACCTAAATTCATCTTGTTAAGGTTGATAGAGCTTACGACCACTGCCTTTTCAGTAACTATTAATTTTCCATGAATTTTGTCGCTTGGGACTCGTATATTGATTCCTTGGGCTATCATGTTTCTTAGCATTTCGTTTATTCTATCACTGAAATCCATGCTAAATATCCCGCAAATTATTTTAAGATCTAGTTTTTTGTTTACTGCAGTCTTGATCAAAAAAACCGAAAAATCCGGGTCAGTGAACGTTTCTGTTGAAAGGTAAACGAAGTCATTGGCTTCCTCGATTACCTTCTCAAGCATATGTCTGCCTCTGCAATCAAAAGGAGCTATGTAAAGTCTTTCTTCAATGTTGTTGGGTATTGGGCATAATTCAGCTGGATAGTCTGTAATCCAAAATTCTTTATGCAATTCTGGTATTTCTGCTGGGAGCTCAAAAAGGCGTTCGTTGCTTCCAGTTATTTTACGGATCTTGTTTTTTATTGTCCCTGTGTTTTCTCCTTCTGGTATTATGAATAAATTAAGAAGAAAATCGAATACTTTTAAAAATTCTTCCTTTTTTTCATTATCCCTAAAGAATATTGCTGCATCAAGCTCCTTTTCCTCTGTGAAATTGGCTGTGAGCGCTATGCTACACTTATCTGTAACAATCATTTTGCCATGAAAAGAATACCAACGCCCAACTGCGGTAGTTGTTCTTGAAGGATCACCTATATTCCACCTGCAAAAATAAATTACTGCACCATGATTTCTAAGATCTTCAAAACGTTCTTGGACATCTTTTCTTATTTTTTTCTTTATAGAATCATAAGGAAGTGTAATCATTTCTATTTTCACACCTTGTATAAGCTTCTTTTTTAGAACTTCGAAAATTTCGGATCTATGTATTTGAAACATTGCGATCTTTATAAATACTTCTGCTCTTTCTAATTCATATAGTATACTTTCTGTCACATTTGAACTAAATTCAAATTTAGCAATACCCAATCCGATCACTAACAAAAATATTTGTTTTCAGAATAAGAGACTTTCGATTAATTTGTTTTTGTAGCCCCTGCTTTTTGTCTTCTAACTCAATTTACAGGATGCCTTGGATCCTACGCGTTCTGCACTCTTCCATCTTTTCATGAACAACTGCGGGTTCTCTGTATGGACCGGGAATATCTTCTTCGCCCCTATGGCATCCACCAGCCGCTCCAGCTCCCCCCTCCCCAAATGCCCTGAGGCGTGCATCTGGTGGAACTCGAGCCCGAAATGATCCACCCAGTTCTTCAGCACTTCCTCGGATACGTCCTCGTCGCTGAAAGGCTCGCTCATGCTCCTTATCAAGTGGGCTCCTCTCTCCGGCTTTATGTCGATCAGTTCCGTGAGCTGGTAGAAGTCTATCTCCATCAGATAGTCCTTCTGCCTCCTCCGCACGTCCTCGCAGGTCACCATCCTGTCCATGTACTCCCTCTCCCACGTGTAATAGTCCGAGTCGTCGTAGGTCCCTGTCTTCTTCTTCCTGTAGTAAACGCGTATAGAATCGTCCGTCCTCGGATCCGGCAAGTCCAGGTGCTCGTCCTCTATCCGCCTCCCCAGAAGGTAGGCGTTCCTCGGCGTGAGCACGATCTCCCTCCCAGTCGATTGGGCAATCTCGTAGAAGGTTCTGAACCTGTCCACGTCCCTGCTGTACCTCATCACGAACACGATCCTGTCCGTGCCCCCCACGATCTCCTCGCCCATTTCCCTAACCTGCGCCTCCGAGTAGTTCTGCCTCCTCTCGACCTCCTCCATCCTGGTCCCCTCGCAGATGAGCGCCACCGGCTCCGCTGATGCAGCCCTCTCGACGAACTCCTCAGTCATGTCCTTCCTGGGCCCGTGCGCCCTCAGGTCCCCCGTGTACGCGATGACGCCCCCTGAAGTCTCGACCAGGTACCCGTACGCTCCGGGTATCGAGTGGTCGACGTGCACCGGCTCGGCCTCCATGTCCCCAATCCTGATCCTGTTCCCGCTCCTGAACGTGCGGTAATCATGCTCCCCGTAATCGCAGTTGTGCGAGGTCATTTCCATGCACTCGAGGAAGATCTTGGTCCCTTCCCCCAGAAAAACTGGTATCTGTGGGTCGATGTAGGCGATGTGCTGGCAGTGGTCGAAGTGCGCGTGCGAGAGTAGGACCGCGTCGATCTCCGGCTCGGTGTACTCGAGCCCTGTCCCTTCGAGCTTCTCCTCCGCGTAGAGCCCCCTCACCCTGGGGAGGAGGTCGAACTCAAAAAGATCCTTCAGGACGCTCACGGACCTGGGTTGCAGGTAGTCCACGAAGTAACCTGCCCCGAAGGTGAAGGACTGCCCGAAGTCCAGGAAGATCTTTTCTTCGCGATCCTCGACCAGGATCTTGTTCCCGCCTATCTCGCCAACGCCGCCGTAGAAGGTGAGCTTCACCATGGTTATCGTAATAAGAAACGCTTTTAGGACTTTTAACTTTCACTGAGGTTCTGGGAAAGCCGTCAAGGATCGTTCCAAAACGAAAATAATCAGAAAATCGCTCAGCTGAATCCCGTTAATTTGATCTTTTTCGCTCCTGTCTGCCGCCTTATGCGTGATTGGCACCGTTCCCTTTCTCCCCGTGCATGTGATCGTTGCCGAAAAATCCTTTTGCCAGTCGCCTTGCCCCCCACCGAAGCCTTCCCCTCCATCAGCCTCGCGTCGTCCGTCACGGGCGCGAGACCCGCCTCCGCCGCCGTGTTGGCGCATATTGAATCGTAAGCCATTCTCCCTTCACTCTTAGCCATCTTCAGGTTCCCCGCCTCTGCGCCTCTGATGCTGGGCATGTAGGTGGTCGCAAAGATCTGCGAAAGGATCTGCGTTCTGGATCAATCCTTGAGCTCGTCTTACGCACTTCTGGCTACGGCAGTATTGCCCGATAAAAAGCATGTTGCCTACAGGCAGCCGTTCCAACATGAAATACATAAAAGGAAAAATGGATACTTTTTATGTGAAAGTATGGGGTATTCCGCGTTGGCTCATACTGTGACGGAAAAAGGCACAGTCACTATACCCGCCAGGATAC
>JARYLH010000130.1 GCA_029907755.1 Candidatus Methanosuratincola sp. | reverse complement strand
ATGCCGATGCGACACAGCATACAACGTTTGAGCCAGCCTATCAGCCCATTCATCCGCATATTTTTTCCCGCACTGCGGGCAGATACGACTCTTACACGCAAGAGGAATGGTCTTGATCATACCGCATTCTGGACACTTGTAAGTTAAGAAGCCGTACTCTGGGTCTCGGCAGTGAAGCATCTTCTCCACTTCCTCGACCACATACCTAGAGAGGTTTGGGTTTGTGATTTTGAACCGTTCCCAGTTCCGGTTGGTCTGGAAGATGCTTCTGATAGTGATTTTGTTGGGCGTTTGCCCTTTCTATCACTCGGCAGACCAATTTATATAAATTCGTAAACCATAAAAAATATTATTTATATATTTTTTATATAGGAATAAGTGGATTTTACAATTTTTAGATATATATTATTTTTAATTACTCTAATACAAATATTTTAACCTATCAACCATTAATAATAAATTTCATTTCATATAATTAGCTAAAGAATATCTCAATGCCAGAATTTTCATTAGTGATAATGAACGGATGTGTTGAAGAATGTAAGTTTTGTGTTTTTGATTTGCTGCAGGTGAAAATGTTTGCGTGTAAGCGAACTGATAGTACCACGAAATAAGCCGAAAATCAAGTTAAATTCCAGGTAAGGATTATATCCCGCGCTAAGTTTCATAGCAGAAATGCGGGGGCATCAATTTGGAAAAGAAATTCTACTCAATTCCTCCTTTAGGGTACAGCTACAATGCCCTTGAGCCGCACATTTCGGAGGAGCAGCTCAAGATACACCACTCCAAGCACCACCAGGCGTATGTCGATAACGCTAATGCCATACTTAAGAAGCTGGACGATGCAGCACAGGGAGGCACGGATGTGGATGTGAAGGGCCTCTCGAAGGAAACTCTCGTTCAACTTGGGCGGCATGAACTAGGATCATTCTGATTTAATAGTGCGTTTCGTGAGATGTGGTCGGTGATAAGTTTGGAACCAGAGTTCAAGATAGTCGAGTTGGAGGCGCAGCCTGCAATCGCAATTAGCAAGGAGAACGAGACTCAAGAGATCGGAAGGAGATGAGGAGAGCTCTTCGGCGAGCTGACGTCGTTTCTGCGGAGCAAGGGGGTGCAGGTCGCCGGTCCGCCCTTTTCGCTTTACCACTCATAGGATAGCCACAAGACAGTGATGGTGATCGGGTTCCCGACTGCCGCAGCCGTAGAGGTAGAGGGCGACATAGGGCCCACCTTCCTGCCCAGCGGCAAGGCCGTCACGGGGTTCCACGTTGGCCCATACTGCAGAATAGGCGAGACTTACAAGAGAATGATGGATTGGATGGCTGATAGAAAGCTCAGACCTGCGGGCAAGATGTGGGAAATCTACCTGACCGATCCTGAAAAGGAGAAGGATCCGGAGGGGTTTGTGACGCAGATCTTCTGGACAGTTGAAGAATAAGCCTTTCATTGCTTTCTTCTGTCGCAGGAGTTGAAAGGCAGATAAACCCCCAGTCTTCAGCGTACACCAGAAGCCCACGAGGCGGACGAATTAGCCGCACTTTTTGATGGTGGGCCCGTCCGGACTCGAACCGGAGACCTCCGCCGTGTGAGGGCGACTTTAGGCCTTCTTCAGGTGTCCTAACCAGACTAGACTACGGGCCCGCCCCTGTTAAGGGTGGTCCAAAAAACTTACTTAAGCTTAGCGCTTCAGCTCGCGCCGCTTAGGTCGCAGTTCCTTGCTCCGGCACCTTCTGCATTTCTCCGAGGAGATAGGGTTCCTAGCACCGCACTTCCTGCATATCTTCAGGTATAGCAGGTGCTTCTGAGCCAGCTGCTGCTTTTCTGGATCTTGGATGGGCATTGGCGACCACCGTTTTTAATCCATACACAGGCATCTCAATTATAAATTTTTCCACGGGCGCTTGATCGACGAGATCACGACGTGGGAAGAGGTCGAGACCACTCCGTCTATGCCCGAGACCTCCTCGAGGAACCGGTCCAGCTGTGCCTGCGGGACGATCGCTACCAGGTCTATCTCCCCGGTCACCCTGTAGATGTCAAGCGCCGGGAGAGCCCTGATCTTCTCATAGACAGGCTCCCTCTTCTGGGGATGGATCTTCAGGAATACGAATGCCTCGGCAGTCTCCACGCCCAATGCCTTCAGCGCGTCTTCGGTCAGGTCGATGAACCCCCTCCCGGTCCTGATCAGCCCTGCGTCCCTGAGCTTCCGGAGATGGATGTTGAGCGCCTGCCGGGTCAGGTTCAGGCGGTTTGCGAGGTCTATCTGCTTCCTCCTTATCGTGAAGACGCTCTCCTGCTCGCTCATCTCGAATAGCATCTTGAGTATCTCCAGCTGCCTGTCTGTGAGCGGAGCGCTTTCGTTTTTTGTCATAGTGAACCCCTTGGCTTTACATTTGAAAATAAGCTTTTAATAAAGCTTAGCTGTTAACTGACCAAAATATATTTATTTCAGAGATAAATAAACCCATTAGCCATTTTGATCAACGTTGGGGGAGACCGGTTGTCACAGGAGAATGCGATACTGATCGGTAAGAAGCCGCCTATGAACTACGTCCTGGCCTGCCTGACCGCGTTCCACGAGGGTGCGGACGAGGTTGTGATCAAGGCGCGCGGCAGACCGATCAGCACTGCCGTCGATGTTGCGGAGATGGTCAGGAGGAAGTTCATGCCGTCAGCGTCGATCAGCGAGGTCACAATCGGGACTGAGGAGATCCAGCTCAGGGAAGGTGGGGTCAAGAGGACCAGCTCCATCACGATAAAGATGAGGAGGAAGAAGTGAGGCGTTTCTTTTGAAGACCCCAATCTGCTATTTCTGCGCGAAGAGCGGAGTTCTGTGCCCCAGGTGCCAGGAGAAGCTGGACAAGGGGGAGATAACTCAGGCGGATGTTGAGGTCTCCAAGTGGTTCATAGAGCACGAGGCAAAGAACCCACAGCTCAAGGACTACTCCATCCTGAGGACGGTCAAGCTGCCCAACATGGTAATAGTGATGGTGAGCGGCGGCGGAAACAAGGCCCTTCTCTCGAAGGTCAGCAAGCAGCTCAGCGACGAGAAGAGGACGAGCGTCAGGATCGTCGAGAAGACCTCGAGCATAAAGCGTCTGCTCGAGCAGATCGTGACGCCAGCGAGGGTAATGGGTGCGAACACGGTATGGCTCCCGGACGGCAGCTGGGAGAGCACGATCAAGATGCCCAAATCGGACATGAGGAAGATGCCGATCGATCCGAGGTCAGCCGAAGAGGCGATCAGGATACTGACCGGAGAGGTAATCCATATAGTC
>JARYLH010000012.1 GCA_029907755.1 Candidatus Methanosuratincola sp. | reverse complement strand
CAGGAGACCGGGGTCGATCGAATTGAGGACCTCCCTCAGCGTCTTGGTAGAGCTGGGGACCACGTACTGTGGCTTGTAGCTGATCCTGAGACCGAAGTTGATCGGGGATCCCTCCTCGGGCAGGAGCTCCCCGGCGATGACCCTGACGAATGTCGTCTTGCCTGTCCCGTTCGGGCCGACGATCCCGACGACCTCCCCCCGGTGTATCTCCCCGCCCTGCGCATCCAGGACGAAGTCGCCGCGGCTGATCCTGAAGTTCCCCCACCTCAGCATCACGTCCTCCGACCTCCACTCGGTCGGGGTCGGGGAGAGGTGGAACCTTATGGGCGAGGTCCTGAACCGGATGTTCTCGTCCGGGATGTATCCGTTAAGGTATATATTGATCCCAACGCGGACCCCGTGCGGCTTGGAAACGATGCCGTAGACCCCCGGCTTGCCGTAGAAGAGGCAGACCTGCTCTGAGATGTAGTCCAGCACGGCGAGGTCGTGCTCCGCCACCATGACGTACTTCCTCTCCTCAGCCAGGGACTGGACCAGCTTTGCCATTGCCATCCTCTGGTAAACGTCCAAGTAGCTCGAAGGCTCGTCGAAGATGTAGACGTCGGCCTTCCTTATCGAGACCGCGGCGATGGCGACGCGCTGGAGCTCGCCGCCGCTCAGGGCATGGATGTCCTTGTCCATTACCGATTCGAGCGACAGGTGAGCCGATACCTCGTCGAGCGCATGCCTCTCGTCTATCCGCTCAAGCAGCTGCCTGACGGTGCCGGTCAGGCGCTTGGGGGCCTGGTCGATGTACTGCGGCTTGGTGACCACCTTGAGCCTCTTCTCCGAGAGCTTCTTGAAGTACTCCTGTAGTTCGGATCCCCTGAAGAAGCGCAGTATGGACTTCCAGTCAGGCGGGCAGTCGTAAAGCCCGAGGTTCGGCATCATCTCGCCGCTCAGGATCTTCAGTGATGTAGACTTCCCGGCTCCGTTCGGACCGAGGAGGCCGACTACGACCCCCTCTTTGGGGACCGGGAGGCGGTAGAGCTTGAACGTGTTAGGGCCGTACCTGTGCACGCAAACTTCCTCGAGCTCGTCCGGGAGGTTCACTATGTTCAGTGCCCCGAACGGGCACTTCTTCACGCAGATGCCGCATCCCGTGCACAGGTTCTCAGCGACGAGCGGCCGGTCCATCCCTGGCTCGTACTTTATCGCCTCGGCGCCAGTCCTGACTATGGGGCAGAACCGGATGCACTCCTTGCTGCACTCCCCTGGCTTGCAGAAGTCAGCGTCAAGTACAACGATCCGCGCCACCTGCGTCTGCCCCCGGGAAGGACTCTATTCGAAGTCGCTCTCTTCTGATTCGCTCTCCTCTTCTTCCTCGAGCATCGATTCTGAATAGAGGTCATAGTTGTCGGCTATCAGCTCGTGCTCTTCCTCTTTCCGGCGTTTCCCCTTTACCTGGGAAGCCTCCACAATAAGGGTAGTCCTCCTCTTGCTCTCGTCGACAGGCTGTACAATCTTGTACCCTTTTGTCTCGGCGGTTGGCTTCTGGAAGCCGCACGACTTGCAGACCAGGAATATCTTCTCGTCCTTCTTCTCGGGCATCAAGAGTTTCCCGCACTTTGGACAGAAATCCACTTAGTTACCCCCAACAAAACAGGCAGGGAAGAAGATTACCACTCTTCTTCCTCGAAATCTTCATCTTCGTCCTCGGGCCATTCGTCCTCTTCTTCGTCCTCGGGCCATTCGTCCTCTTCTTCGTCCTCGATCCAGTCGTCATCGAAGTCCTCTTCCATATACAACAATCCAAATACCTCCAGAGAGCAAAGAGTTTTCGTGAGCTTGAAATATTTAAGTCTGTCTATGATCATCATCTTGCTATGCCCCGAAGGATATGCGCAGCCGAGAGGTTCGACCCGAGGGAAGTTGGTGAAGTGGTCAGGGGTGGCGGCCTCGTTGTCTACCCCACCGACACAGTCTACGGAATAGGGTGCGACCCGAGGAACGCAGCAGCGGTCAGGAGGGTCTTTGCAGCGAAGAGGAGGGAGAAGAAGCCGATGCCAGTGCTGGTCGACTCCTTGCACTCCGCCGAGAGGCTGGTCGAGCTGGGCGAGGCAGGGAGGGCTCTCGCGGAGAGGTTCTGGCCGGGTGCGCTCACGATAGTTGCCCCCCTCAGGGAGACCCTACCGGAGGAGCTGACCGGCGGCAGGCAGAAGGTCGGCGTCAGGATCCCCGACCACCCAGTCGCGATCTCAATAATAGCGGCGTCTGGAGGGGCGCTGGTCGGGACCAGTGCAAACATCTCCGGAAGGAGGGCAGCGGGCTCTGTAGGGGAGCTCGATCCGGAGCTCCTTAACGCGGTCGAGATCGTGGTGGACGCGGGGGAGACCCCGGCTGGGAGGGCCTCCACTGTAGTCGAGGTCGGCGATCCTATCCCCGAAGTTGGGACAAAGATAGCCGAGGGGGTCTGGCTTATTAGAGAGGGGCCGGTAGACGTAGAGGGGATAAGGACAGCTTTGGGCGGGAGGTTGCTGCAGATGGGAACATCAGGCAGGGGAGAGAGTTTCAACATCATCGTGACGACCCAGAGGGGCAACGAGAGGAACTGCATGAGGGAGCTCGTGACCATTTCCGGAGAGGCTTCGATCAGGTTCTCGAGGACAGGTTTCCCAGGACTCCTTAAAGGCGAAGTGCCATCCGACCCAGTGGAGTTCTGCAGGGCGCTCGCAACCAAATTGGCTGAAGATCCCTGGAGGGCAAGGTTCATCCAGAAGGTCACGCCGATCCAGGAGGTCACTAGGGCAGAAGCACAGGACATAAGGGCAGCCGTGAAGCGGCTCTCCGCGGCGATTCCGGAGGGGGCCTCGTTCAGGATAACCGTGAACAAGAGGGGGTCGGAGATCAGCTCCGCGGGGCTGATCAGGGAGGTCGCCCGGGAGATCGAGAGGAAGGTAGACCTCGAGAACCCGGATTGGATAGTCGAGATCGAGCTGATAAGGGACTTGGCAGGCGTCTCGGTCCTGAGACCGGACGACATAGTCTCGGTCACAAAGATGCAGGAGGCGGCACTCGGGAAAGACTAGAGGGTCACCGGTAGAGGTCCGAGATTGAGACCCTCTCCACGACTAGGGACGACACGGCCCTTAGCCTCGAGCCTACGAGAGGTAGGGCGCACGACACTTCCTCCTCCGAGATGCCGAACTTTCTTTCCAATTCAGGGCACTTGGATTCGTCGAGGTCTATGAGGGAGTCGTCCTCGGTGCCCATTTCGAGCAGATCCTGCATCAGGCACAGCACCTGGGATTCGCTCTCGCAGACTGCGACTGCAACCCAGCCGACGGAGTGCTCCCGGACCCCCATGAATTCTATGGCCTCCCGGATCTGCCGCTTGGAGGACGCGTAGAGCAAGACCTCGTTTGCAGGGATCCTGGAGACGTTTTCCCCCGCCTCCCAAGATTTTTTTGCCAGGATGGCGGCGGCCATAAGGTGCGCCTCACCTGCGACAGAGCACGCATCCAGCATCTGCAGGCTCGGCGACTTAGAGTACTTCGCCAGCAGCGGCCTTGGATCCGCCCCAGGCTTCGGCCTCAGACCTGCCATCAGCAAAAATGCGAACCGGCCTTCCCCCAGACTTGACACGCGCATCTTACCGGATCTCCTTGGGTATACCGGGAGAGAACTTCTCAACGATCTCCAATGGTATGCCTGCACTTACGAGCCTCTCCCTTGCTCTAGCCGGATCGATCCCGTCCTTGACCCATTCCCGGATTAGGTTCGTCATTGTTTCACGGTACTCCCACGGGTAAAGTATCCAGCTGGCAGTGCCCTCCACAAAGTAGTCGGGCTTAACCTTCGACCAAGGCTTGACATGGAGCGTGGCGACCCTGATCTCTGAGGCCCCCAGTGCAGAGAGGTGATCTACCACTAGGAGGAGGCTCTCGCCCGTGTCTGCAACATCATCGGCAACAAGTATCCGCTTTCCCTTGATCTCGCCAGCGATGGGCGACGCGATCCTCGGCTTGGCTTCCCGCCTGCCCACCCCCGTGTAGAATGAGACCCTGATTGAGAGCAGCTCGTCAACCCCGAGCAGGTCGGAGAGCAGCCTTGCCACGACCCAGCCCCCCCGGGCGACGCCCACAATCGAGTCGGGGCGGAATCCGCTCCCCTCAATTTTACGGGAGAGCTCGAGGACAGAAGAGTGGACCCTGCCCCAGTCCAAAACAAGCATTTCCATTTCTGACACCTATCCGCCGTGCACCGATGGTAGGAAGACGACCTCGTCCCCATCCTTCAGGGGGGATGCCAGCCCACCGGTCAGCGTCGAGTCGGAATCGTTGATGAACACAACTATGTCAGGACGCATCCTGTTGCCCTCGTCGAACATCCTGGACCTGATCGGGCCGGGCTCTGCCCCGCGCAGGAATTCGACTAGCTCTCCCAAGGTGCTGCCATTGAAGTCAATGACCTTCTCTGGAACCTCAGAGAGACCCCTAAGCACAGCCATGTACTTCACCCTCACTTTCAAGGGAGGACCCCCCTCATGGGTTGGAAGTCTCACCGATATAAACCTCTTCCTCGTACCTCCGCCCATCAACCATCGCGCCGGCTCCAACCCTCCTGAAGGAGAGCCTCGACAGCAGATCCTGGAGTTTTGGATCGACGGCCGCAGGAGCCTCCATGAGCCATTCGATCGGGATGCGCAGGTTGATCGGGCGGGACGGGATTATGTGCCTCGTTGACTTTATTGGGAAGAGGCGACCGCTCAGCGCAGCCTCTAGGGCTTCCTCCTTCTTTATCGCCGGAGGGACCATGATCCAGGAAAACTCCCCTCTTCTTAGCCGCATGAAGGAGTCTTCCTCGGTCGCGTAGGATATGCCGCACCCTTTTGCCCTGAGCTCGGTCTCGAGCTCGCTGAGCAGGGAATATGCACGGTGTATCTCAAACACCTCCTCAATCACCAGCTGCGATCCCGATGCGCCTATGAGCGCAAGACTTGCCCGGCGCTCCATGACGGCAGCCAGGGCTTCGCTGGTGTTGGAGTGCTCGACCCTGATCTTCCTGTTCGGAAGGAAGATGGCGGGCGAGGCGATGCAGCGGTTCCACCGGGCGATCCCAACGGAGCTCGACGCGTAGTCGTACATTGCGACTGGGACCGAGAGGCAACCCATGCGGCGCAGCGCCCAGTACCGGTGGGTCCCGTCAAGAATCATCAGGCTAGAGGCATCCACAATGATAGGGTCCCTGACCATCCTCTCGGTCTGGAGGGAGAGGGCGACCTCGTAAAGGATCTTCCTGTCATACTCTTCGTGGGGGCGCAGCTCACCGATTGCGACTGCTGTTACCGGCGGGAGACAGGAACTCAACATCCCTTACCCCGGAAGTGATCAGAGGTCAGTGGAGGTGCTACTCTTCATCGACTGACTCAGTGCAGGTCAACCACTTCATTCCGATCTTATCAATGCTGGATTCACTAATATAATATCTGTATCAAAATTGCTGCCTCCCCGTCAAGCATGGGTGCAGGAAAGGGGCGGGCGCAATCCGCATGCCCGCCGTCGAGTTGTTCGGAGGCGAATAAAAATGGCGGTTTATTGGGCTGCGCCCTTCGCGTCGGTGCTGGTTTCGGCCTTTTCGTCCTCTGCAGGAGCCGCCTCGGCGGTGGTCTCATCCGTGGGCTCTCCAGCATCACCACCGGTCCCGGTCCCCTCTGGTTCAGGAGCCTCCGCAGCTTCCTCGAGCTCCTTAGGTTCACCCTCAATGTCTAGGGTCTGCTTTGGCTCGGACTCCTCGATCTTCTCAGCCTCTGCAGCCTCAGCTTCTTCCCGTCTCTTCTCGTTTGCCTTGAGGCGGGTAATGTAGCCCGCAACCCTGTTCTTCAGCCGCTTGCTGGTGATATCAGTGTACTGCTGGACCAGCTTTTTGTTTTCTTCAAAATCAGTAGTGAAAACGTTACCGTACTTGAGGACAAGCTCATTTGAGATGCTCTTTACCTTCCCTATACGAACCTTTCCCAAACCAGTCACCACAGGCTATCAACCCGATATTAGAACCATAATTTATAATTTGTGATGTCGGGAAACGCGTCTTGAAGTTATGGGGGGGAAATATTTTAAACGCCCCAGACATACTCTATCAGGATCACTATGACAGACCTGGCTATTTCCGCGATGGACCGGATAATGAGGAAGGCAGGTGCAGAGAGGGTTAGCGACGAAGCCTCGGAAGCGCTGAGGGAAGTCCTTGAGACGCTCGCGCTCGAGATCTCTCGAGACGCCATAGCGCTGGCCAAGCACGCAGGCAGGAAGACGGTAAACTCGGAGGACATCAAGATGGCCAGCAGGAAGTTGCTGGCGATGACGAAGCTCGGGATCTGAATTTTTGGGGAAGTCCCCTTGTTCGGTCTGGCTTCGGCCTGGCGGCCTGTGTCATGCTTCCCAGGCTGACAGAAATCTATATATAGAAGTGTAAAAGTCTTTCTTCATGCAATTTGTTTGAGGTGGATTCTATGTCAACCGCTCAACTCGGTGGAGTTCCAGTCTTAATTTTGAAGGAAGGAACCCAGAGAACGCAAGGAAGAGAGGCACAGAAGATAAACATGATGGCAGCCAGGGCCATAGCTGAGGCTGTCAGGACGACCTTGGGTCCCAAGGGGATGGACAAGATGCTTGTTGACACCCTTGGGGACGTGACTGTCACAAACGACGGTGCGACGATCCTAGGAGAGATCGAGGTCCAGCACCCTGCTGCCAAGATGATGGTGGAGATCTCGAAGACCCAGGATGACGAGGTTGGGGACGGGACGACCTCCTCGGTGGTGATCACCGGAGAGCTGCTGAAGAAGGCAGAGGACCTGATAGACAAGAACATACACCCGACGCTCATCGTCCAAGGTTACAAGAAGGCGGCAGAGAAGGCAGTAGAGGTGCTATCGAAGATAGCGATCCCGGTGGGCTTTGAGGACGAGAAGAACCTGAAGATGATCGCCTATACCGCGATGAACAGCAAGGCCTCAGTGGGGAACCAGGACTACTTTGCGGAGATGGCAGTGAAGGCTGTGAAGGCAATCGCGGAGAAGCGCGGCGACAAGTACGTCGCAGACCTAGACTACATCCAGATAGTCAAGAAACAGGGCGGCAGCATCGCGGACAGCCAGCTCGTTTACGGCGTGATCGTGGACAAGGAAGTGGTCCACCCCGGCATGCCAAAGGTAGTCGAGAATGCGAAGATAGCCCTCCTAGACACGCCGCTCGAGATCGAGAAGACTGAGTTCGACGCGGAGATCAGGATCACTGACCCGACTCAGATGAAGAGCTTCATCGAGGAGGAGGAGAAGCTCCTGAAGAACATGGTCGCCAAGATCAAGTCGACTGGAGCGAACGTAGTCCTCTGCCAGAAAGGTGTCGACGACATAGCCCAGCACTACCTCGCAAAGGAAGGGATACTCGGCCTGAGGCGCGTCAAGAAGTCTGACGTGGAGAAGGTTGCGAAGGCGACTGGCGCCAGGATAATCACGAACCTGGACGACCTCACCCCAGCGGACCTGGGAGAGGCGAGGATCGTGCAGGAGAAGAAGTTCGGCGAGGACAAGCTTACCTTCATCGAAGGGTGCAAGAACCCCAAGGCAGTCAGCGTCCTGCTCAGGGGAGGTCTGATGAGGGTTGTCGACGAGGCTGAGAGGACATTCCACGATGCGCTCTGTGTAGTTGCCGACGTGATCGAAGACGGCAGGATCGTTGCCGGCGGAGGCGCACCTGAGCTCGAGGCAGCGAAGCAGCTGAGGGACTTTGCCGCAAGCATTGGAGGCAGGGAGCAGCTCGCCATCGAGGCCTTTGCGGACAGCCTTGAGGCGATACCTAGAACGCTGGCTGAGAACGGCGGCATGGATCCGATCGACGTACTCGTAGAGCTGAGGGCACTGCACGACAAGGGCGAGATCTGGGCAGGAGTGAATGTCAGGGAGGGCAAGACGGGCGACATGCTCAAGCTCGGAGTGGTGGAACCCCTTGCCGTGAAGGTCCAGGCAATCAAGTCCGCCGCAGAGGCAGCCGCGATGATACTGAGGATCGACGACGTCATAGCTTCCTCAAAGGGCGGCGGCCCCAAGGCACCCGAGAAGCCGAGCGAAGGCGGAGCCGGAGAGGACTGAAAGGGCTAAAACGCCCAACCTTTTTGTTTTTCCATTTTTTGCTTTTCCACATAAGCTGCCTTTCGGGACTTTTTTCCACGGAAATAAACCAGCACCCGGCAATGTTTTAATTTCTGTAGCATTTAGACCAACAGGGCAACCCGCAATGAGGAACGCTATAGTGATAACAGGCACCCCCGGGGTGGGAAAGACAACGGCGGCAAGGGAGATCGCGAGGGCAGACGGGTACAGGCTAATCGAGCTTAACTCGCTCGCAAAGGAAGCCGGGGCGCTCGCAGGTCAAGACCCCGAGAGGGGGGCTGCGATAATCGATGAAGCCAAGCTGAAGAGGGAGCTCACCAAGGCGCTGAAGTCAGAGGGTGCAAAGTTTATCGTAGAGGGGCATTACGGAGAGATCGTCCCTCCCAGGTTCGTGGAGAGGGCGATCGTTTTAAGGCTAGATCCCAGGATCCTGAGGCAGAGGCTGGCCGAGAGGGGATACCCCCCCTCAAAGGTGGATGAGAACGTCCAGGCAGAGATCCTCGACTCCTGCCTGGCCAGCGCGGTCGAGGCATTCGGGGAAGGGGCGGTCCTTGAGGTCGACGCCACCGGGCTCGACTTCCAGCGGCTTGTTGCGAGCGTCAGGGAAGCCATCGCCGGTCGGGGACTGGCCCCGGGGAGCGTCAACTGGGTGACCCGGCTCCAGAAGGAAGGGGCTCTCCACGAGTTCCTGCGCTGATCGACCTGCATGCGGAGACCAGCGGATCGGCAGAGACCTTGACGAAGAAGTTGCCGGACCTGCTCGGAAGGCTCACTATTGCCTCGCCGACAGAGAGGAGGGGTATTGCGCCCACCTGCTTCTCATCCATCGATGTGGAGGCGGCTATCAGATCCAAGTCTTCGCCTGATCTTATGGCGTGTATGACCCTGACGGCAGTGTTCTTGACTACATCCTGGGACACAGAGGATGGGAACTGGGATATCACGACGACCCCCTCCCCAAATTTTCTGAGCTCGGCGAGTATCCTCTCGCCTATCGTCATCGGGTCTTCGGGGCGCCTTGGGGGGAAGACGTTCTGAGCCTCCTCGATAAAGAGGACGTGGCTGAGGTCTGTACGCTCTCCCCTCTGGACGCAGTAGTCGTAGACCATTTTCATCAGGATGTTCGCGTAGATCGTCCTGTTATTGACGTCCTTGAGGTTTGTCAGGTCTATGGAAACCAGCCCCTGGAAGATCTCATCCCGCGGGATTGAGTCGATGCCGGAGAGGGCGAATCCGCATGCCCCCTCTGTGAATGACTTTAGGCGCCTCATTAGCGCCATCCTTGTTTCGTGGTCCCAGCTGGAGCGCATGGGCAGCAGGCTCAGCTCGGCTATCAGATCAGAGACGGTTGGGGTGATTTTGGACCTGTACGCTGCCTTGAGCGCTTCCCTGAACATATAGGACTGGGGAGGGGTAAAGCGGAAGACCTGGGCAAAGATGTCAGTGATGAACTCAACTTGGAAACCCAGGTCCTTACCGCTGAACCCTGACAGCGGGTTTATTGTGAGCCCGCCCTGGGTGCCTGGCTTGAGCACCCTGCCGCCGGCGTCCTCGACGCCAGAGTGCTCACCGTGCCAGTCCAAGATCAGGACAGAGGCGCCCAAAGAGTAGAGCCGGAGGGCCAGGCTCATTGCGGTCGTGGACTTGCCGCTGCCCGTGGCCCCAAATATGGAGACATGGCGCCTGATGTCTGTGAGCGGGATGCAGAGGGGGGCCACTTCCATCCCCCTTGAATAGACGAAGCCGATTAAAGGTCCGCCGCTGGTTATGGGCGGTTGCACAGCAGGCACCAAGGAAGAGGGCTCCTGGCGATCCGGCGGAGGCGGTACGACCGAGAGGATCGCTCCAGAGGGGGGCTTGGCAACGCCGCCGAGCTTCCCCAGCGAGTAGGGCAGAGGCGAGGAGATGATCAACGATAAATCCTTTCCGCCCAGTCTCCTTGTCTGTGCCCCCGGGAACACCAGGCTGACCAGGCTCTCCAGCTGCCTCGAAGCCATCTCTGCCCTCTCGGAGAGGTCGCTCTTGGCGTCAGAGCAGAACCATGCAACGATCAGGGCCTGGCTCCCGCTCGGCGATTCTCGGAATGGGAGGGATCCTGGCAGGGAGTACATTATGTATGCGGTCGGCATCCCGAATGAGCCCATCGCCTCAGTAAACCTGCATAGGCGCTCGTATGCCAGCTCTTTTTCAAACCTGCCGAAAGAATCCTCGTGAGAGGCGCTTATCGAGAGGGCGACAGCCGAATACCTCTTTCCAGCAAACTCGAGAATGGGCGGCGATTGCCCGAGCCTGAGGGCTGCCCCTTTGTACGGGCTTTGCTTCACCAATGCCGGGACGATGGCGGACAGAAGAGGCATTGAGATCGCTAATGCGGCAGCAAAGGGGATCCCCAAATAGTCTTTGAGGAATAGGAAGCTGAGAAGTGCAAGAAAAAATGAGGGTATGATAGGCATGTCTCAGCCAATCCTGAAGAATGAAAGGACTTGGTTCAAGGAATTCCGCAGGTTCTCGATGAATTCGTTCCCATTGAATACAGAGAGGTTGAATGTGTTCTGAACCCCCGAAAGGAGACCGACAACGATTGACATTACGACTGTCAGCGTCACTATGGATAGCCCAAGCAGAAGCCCCTCTTCGACCAGGGGCGAGCCCCTTCTCGAAAAACGCCTTCGCACAATATTCCCCCACAGATCGGGGTGCTTTAAAAGGCAATGCCCACGGCAACCACCAGGGCGAGGTAGGTGATGAAGTAGGCGACCGAGGCGCGCAGGGCAGACCCCGACCCGCCGACATAGGGCAGGGCCTTGGAGGGTAGGTATGATGACAGGAGTGCGATCGAGTAGAAGACGGAGAAGGCTGGGAAGTCAAACCGGATCAGGGACTCGGCCATGACAGCGCCCAGCCGCTGATCGGAGAAGAAGGACCCAAGTATCGGGGAGGCGAAAGCGGTTACTGCGAGGGAGGCGGAGGATATCATCGAGAGCATCTTAAATCGCATCGAAATCGCCCTCAGCCGCACTTCAAGGTCTTGCCTCACCTTCCTCCGTTCCTCCCTCAATTTTACTAAGGACCTAATCCTCTCCGCTGACGAGGCTCTGTCGAATCTGAGCAGCACCGCCACGGCCTCGAATGTCTGGCTTTCGGCGCGCATGCGCTTGGAGAAGCGGCGCATCACGGACGGGGCGTCATCGCCATCCCTGAGTGTCAGCAGAGACTTCAAAAGCCCCTCATCAGGCACAGAAGTGCTGAATGCGCTGACGAGGGCTTCTCCAGGGGATGACGTGCCGAAGAGCCTCGAGAACGCAAGCAGGAAAGGGGCCGTACCGTCAGAACCACTACACCTGGAGACGCCGCGGATGCGCATCAACCTGTCGAGCATAAGGACGAGAGGCGGAAGAAGCAGCACCCACGAAATGCCCTGGGCAGATGCAAGGGGCGCGGTAACGAGGATGGAGACAAGGATCGCCAGCGGGTTTGGGAGGGCAAGCCTCATGAAAGGATCGCCTCGAGCCCCTTGAACCAGCAGAAGATCGCCGTTATTGCAGCCGAGAAGGCGAGTATCAGGATGGGGGACAAAGGCGTGGACGTGAGCCCCCAGACAGCCATGACCATTGACAGCCCTATGGGGAGGATAGTCGAGAGGGCGACCAGCAAGGAAAGCATGTCCTCTGCCTTCAGGATCCTGCTGTGCAATTCAGCGTACCAGTTTGAAACAACAGGCGAGATCCCGCCTTCCCTGCCATTGACCGCGGACTTGACCCATTCTGAACAGATGCCTTTGCCGCTGAAGGACTCGAGTATCGCCTTCTCAGGTTTGACGCCATCCCTCATCGACATGGTCGCTTTTATGAAGCGCTCAGAAGCCCTTCCTGGCACTTCTGAAGCCTTGCTCGCGGCTAGAGCGAGGTTCCCGGTAGCGAGAAGGACGGTCGCAAAGATCTCGAAGGAGTGCGCAGCATCGAAGAGAACCCTTATCCCGGATCCCGCGCCGATGACCCTAGGCAGGATTGCCAGGAGGGCCGACACCGCGACGGGCATGGCAAGCCCCAGGTGCAGAGGAAGACCGAAAAAGAAGATCGAGAGCGGAATGACCGCGGCCAAAATCAAAAGGAGGTTGAGCCCAGCGGCGAGTATGTCCCTACCTGCAGCGCCGCGCACTTCCATTGCATCGTAGCCCAGCGCATTGGAGAACCGCCCCAATGCCCGGGAGGGCAGGAGAGACCGTCGGGAGATGGCGGCGAGCAGCGCGTATCGGGCATGTGCGCGGCATCTTGAGATCTCCAACCCGGCTCACACCCCCTGTGCGGGTATCGACATCTCCCTGTATGCAGGCGTGGGTTCAAGCTGTCCGGAAGCGGCATCCCAGACGAAGAGGTCCCTGAGCGGAGGTATCTCAACCGGAAGCTCGTCGCGTACGATCTCGGATATCCTTACTACCTTCCTAGCAAAGTTGCCGCCGATGTCGAACCTTCGCATCTGGACCAGCACCCCCAAGTCAGAGAGGGAGAGCAACGGGATATGGTGCTGGTAGGCGAACCGCTTCAACAGCCCTTCCCCGGAGGGGGCATGCACAGTGTGTATGCAGCGTATGCCCGATGCAAGGATCTGGAACAGGGCCTGGCTATCAGACTCGGAGAGGACCTCCCCAAAGAAGACGTAATCAGGGGATTTGTGAAGCAGGCTGTCCAAGACTTCTCTCCTCTTCTCGGCAGCACCCCCAGACCCTGTTGCGGCGAGCAGCCTGACCTGGTGCTTCCCGAGGTGGCGCTGCGTTATGTTCTCTGCGATATCGGACTCTACAGAGTATTTCCTCCAGTGCGGCGGGGTTTCCAGGTCGAGGGCTATTGCGAGCGTCGTCTTGCCAGATCCGCTCTCGCCATAGATGCTGAAGCTGCTCCCGGCCCTCAGCTTCATGATCAGGTACGAGGCTGCCTCAGGCGGGATCGTCTTGTTCCTGATCAGGATCCCGAAATCGGTCGGGTTTCTGAAGAACTTTCGGACGTCAATCGAGGTGCCCTCGAAAGAGAGGGGAGGGGCGTCGATAGAGACCCTGGCATGGAACTCTTTGGTCTTGATCGATGCCTTTATTGAAGGGTTCAGGTAATCAGACGTTCTTCCAGAGCTCGATGCAGAAAACGCTAGCAGCCGCTCGATCACTCCCGGACCGACCCAAACCGCTGATTCGCACCTGCCAAGCTCCCTGTGGTCGACGTATGCGAATGTCCTCGGGGAATCAGCATAAAACTCCCCGACATTGTCGTCAATCAGTAGGGGGAGGATGTCGGCCAGCCCGACGGACGAGTACAGGGTAAAGTTCTCGGCGGGCGCACTCAGCCTCGAAAACTCCCTTAGGATTGCCCGCCTCTCCTCAATCACCTTCCCGAGCTCTATAGAAAAAGGGGGCTTGAGGCACTTCTCCTCATGCGCCCTGATCTTCCTAATAAGCCTGAAGGACCTTATCCTTTCTTCAACCGAGAGGGCGGAAAGCACAGGGATGTAGACGAGCCTTCCAGGACGCCTCAGCATGTAAATGCAGTACGGCGGGATCGAGTATTCTGGCGACCCCAAAGATACGAGACCGGATGGGACGACATGCGGGCGGAGGGCGAAGTAAAGCTCGCGGCTTGAAAACTTAAGGGACTTCAATCCAGCGAGCTCGCTACATGTTCCGCAGAGCCTGCACCTGATCCCCTTCTTGCGGTTGCGTAAACCCATACGGACTTTCGAAAGGAGCGCAGGCCATTCGCTGTTCCGCGAAGCGCAGACCTCCTTTGCGAAAGCGCATCCCTTTGACTTCGAGAGGAGCTCAAGGCAGAAGCCTAGATCCTGGCACACTTGGCTAATCATCTGGAACTGATCCCTGCTGAGGAGGAGGCTTTTCTTCCCCGAAAAAAGGCATAGCGCACATGAGCTTTGAAGGTCTTCTGAGATCTGCTCGAACTCAGAGACTGACATCCTGGGATCGAGGTTTCGGTAGATCTTAAGGGAACCGTCTCTCAATCTCGTCTACCTTCTTGGATACAAGGCATATCGAGTACTCCAGGATCGCGATCCGCTCCTCAAGCATGGAGAGCGCATCGCCGCCCCTCCCTTTTTGGATCCGCTCGGTCTCCTGACAGTTCATCGCCTGATCGACCTCCGAATTATGCCAGAACTTATATTCCAAACCTCCCTTGTGGGGTTCCCCACGCGGGCTTTTATAACGGGCTTAATGATGGGAGAAGTCGTGCCCTCTCGGATGGTAGTCTTCGGGACTGTCTTGCTATTCTGGATCCTGATCTCCACTGCAATCGGAGAGGGCAGTCTCGGGCTCTTCTCCAAGCTTCTCGAGTACGTAACAGGAGAGCATAAGGGGATTTTCCTGGCAGTCGTGGAGAAGCTGAATAGTACGGGCAAGTTCGAAGTCTATTTCAATGGAATTATGGGGTTTGTTGAAGATGGATGACGAGGTGCTGGAGTTGCTCCTGGTAGTCCCAGTCATAATTGCGATTGTCGCTATAAACGCGACGGTACTTGAGATCATGGAAAACCAGGTAGAAACGCTTGAGAATGTCAATGAGACGCTTGGGATGACCCCTTTCGAATACGTGCTCGACAACGCCTCAGGAAACGCCTATCCGGAGGTTCTCTGCGGTGGCTAGGGGGCAGGTGTCGATCATCGATGCATTGGGAGCCCTTCTAGTGGCCATTGCAGTGCTCTCGGTTGCATTCCTAGCTCGGGCGGATTTTGAGTCCAGACTTGATGAGTTCGCAGAGAAGGAGAGCCTGAGGCAAGAACTCTACCGGTTGATTGCTTCTGGGAACCTGACCCATCTTCTCGATCTGTGCGCCAACCAAGGCACTTTGGATATCGGGGGCGTTAGGTTGAGCCTGAAAAAGCCCGACCAAGGACCGTACGTGCCGCTCTTATCGAGCAAGGATGGGGGGATCAAATTATTCTACGCAACAAGAAAGGGGTAATCCACACCGCCAGCGAGTTGATGGTACTACTCCTCGTACTGGTCTCCGCGCTAGCCATAAATGCCCAGCGCAGGGAGATCGAGAGAGAGGCGGAGGCGACGGATCTACTCAAAGGCTTCGAGTTCACATCATACAACCTGCTCTTCGACCTCTGCGGTTATCTCAAGGCAAACGTAAATTTCTCCTCATTGGGCGAAGCTGACGAAGGGATCCCCAGACTTCTGGAGCAGTGGTGCTCGCAAATCAACGGCGATGCCGAGATGGAGGCGGGCTACAGCCTGGTGGTGCGCATTGAGTCTTTCTCGGTAGAGGAATACTCGGGGCAGCAGGCGGATAGCCACCAGACTCGCTTTGCTGGGGAAACAGGAGATGAGAAGTGGCTGGTGACTGGAAAATTGTGCGTCGAGTTCTGGGGCAAAGAGATCCTCTTCAGGGCTAACCACACGATCAGGCTAGCAATCTGAGTGGGTCCTGAAGTAGAAAAAAGAAGGGGGTTAGGAGGGCGCAGGCTAGCTCTGGGCAGCAAGCATCCGGGAGGGGGCTATGCCGCCAGTGAACACCGTTGAAAGATGGCTCCGCAGCGTGTACTCGGCTATACCCACGTCCTTAGAGAACTGAGACTTAGTTAGTATGGTTTCTGTCGATCTGGACTCCGCGAGGATCTTGTTGGCAAGGAAGACTGCCGAAGCCGCAAGAAGGTACGGGTTCTTGCCCGATCTGCGGGGCGGCGGGAGGCCTGCAAGCAGCGCTTTCGACAGAGACAAGAGCCTCTCGAAGTATTCGTCCGGTTCGAAACCTATGAGGCGAACTCTGACTTGGATGAAAGGAGACGCCCGCAGCTTCTCGACCACCCTGCCGAGATAATCCTCTGACTGATGGAATTTCTTGTTGAAAGGGATGAAGAACGAGTGGAAGTTCAGGTTCTTTGCAACGACCCTTAGGGATAGCCTATAACCCTTCCGCTTGAAAGCATCGACCAGCTCGGAAAGGCGCACCGGAGCGCGATCGCCGAATTCCCTTGAGACGGATGCCAGGCACACTGCCATCAGCATGCCGTAGTTCCCGTAAGGGTTCCTGAGTTTGGAGAGGAGCTGGTCGAAGAAGTTCATGGCAGTCTCAACGACCTCCTTGGGCAGGCAGAGTTCGACCGCGATTGACTCCAGGTCTCGGCGGAGCTGGAGCATATCGAGACATGAGCCATTGTATGCGGACTCCTGAAGCCTTTTGAGCCGAATATACTTAGCCTGAGTTTCGGGAGAGAGCCTCCTTTCCGTGGAATCGGTGAAGAACGCAGATCCCTTGGTTATGAGGCTCCCCAACCGCTGCTTCTTCCCAACCGAGGGACCATGAATATCGCTGTAACTATGGATTAGGCCGCATTCTACGCAAACAAGGCTTCCGCTGCCGTCTGGGACCAAAACGCCTTTGCATTCGTCGCAGCTCATTTTCCACCACCAAAAATGTATTCTTCGGGACTGAACTGCAGGGCTACCGATCCCAGGGGCTTTAAGACTTACCAGTAAGAACCTTCCCGTCTGCAGGTCCACAGGTGCATCTGGGCGTAGCTGCCGTTTCTTACCGAGCAGGATTGGCAGCCAGAGAAAGAGAGGGAGGGGCGAAACTGAAAAAGGGCAGGAGGTGGGCTCGAGCCGAAGCAGTTGCGCTTTTATGTATTACCTTGGATAACCAGACGCCCCAAGTCGGTGTTTTGCACTATATTTATAATTTATAAAACATTTAAGGGTGAGTAGGTGAGCGAAAATGAGTGTCTCAGTAGGTGGGCGCAAATTCATCAGTGAGCTGAATGGTTTCGTGGACAAGACTGTCAAGGTCATCACTACAAGGGGAGTCTCCTACGAGGGGAAGCTCTTGGGCTTTGACGGCTCTAACCTTAGCGTCTGTCTCGAGGATGCCACAGTAAACAAGGAGAAGTTTGCCCGTGCTATAATAAGGGGAGAGGCGATCTCGGAGATCCTGCTGAAGGAGAAGCCGTTCGATATGAAAGGCCTTTCGGACAGGCTGCAGAAGCTCTTCCCGAACATGGTGAAGTACTACGAAGATGCAGGGTTCATAACCGTGATGGACAGGATCAGGGTGACACCGGAAGGTGTCGAGGGGACAGGCCCGATGGTTGAGAGGGTCAAAAAAGTTTACGAACAGCATGTACTCGAGCAGAAGAGCGCCTAGAACCCTTTTTTTCTTGGAAGGAATTTTGATGTCATTTGAGATTGCGGAGAGGGATCTGGCCGGGAGGGCAGGAGTGCTCCTTACAAGGAGGGGCGAAGTTGAGACGCCTTGCCTTATGCCTGTCATCAATCCGGTGAAGAACCTCATCCCTCCCCGAGAACTCAAGGACAATTTCGGCTTCAAGATGATCATCACAAACTCCTACCTCATACTGAAACACTTCGGTGACAAGGCGCCCGACGTCCATGAGCTTGTAGGTTATGATGGGGCGATAATGACAGACTCGGGCGCGTACCAGCTGCTTATCTACGGCGGAGTCGAAACGGATCCCCATGAAATTGTAAAGTTCCAGGAGAGGATAGGTAGCGACATAGGCGTGATACTCGACACGCCAACCGGCGGATTCGCAAGCAGAATAGAGGCCGAGAAGACCGTTGAAGAGACGATCAGGAGGGCGAAGCTCAGCCTGGAATGGAGGGAAGACCCGACGATGCTCTGGGCAGGCCCGATACAGGGAGGCAGGTACCTCGACCTAATAAGGAAGAGCGCAAGGACAATGGGCAGGTTGGATTTCCAGACCCACCCGCTCGGGAGCCCTGTGCAGATAATGGAGGGTTACGACTATTCCACGTTGGTTGACATGATCGTTGCGGCCAAGCTCAATCTCCCTCCGGACAGACCGCTACACCTCTTCGGGGCAGGTCACCCGATGATGCTTGCAATGGCTGTGGCGCTCGGCTGCGATCTCTTTGACTCGGCTGCATATGCCCTCTTCGCCAAGGATGACCGCTACTTGACCGTCCGAGGCACCTTCAGGCTCGATAGGCTGACGGAGCTGCCCTGCAACTGCCCGATGTGCTCAAGGTACGACCAGAAGGGCCTCTTGGAGATGCCAAAAAAGGAGCGTGAAGAGATCCTCGCGAGGCACAACCTCTACGTAACCGCCTCGGAGATGAGGGCAATAAGGCAGGCCCTGAAGGAGGGGAGCTTATGGGAGCTCGTGGAGGCAAGGAGCAGGGCCCACCCAAAGCTGTACGAGGCCTACAAGAGGCTAGGCAAGTATGCCAAATACATTGAAGAGAATGACCCTGTAATAGGGAAGGAGGTCAGGGGCATCTTCATCTACGATAGGCACTCCCTCGTTAGACCGGAGGTCATAAGGCACCGCGAGAGAGTGATCAAGAACTACAGCAGGCCCCCCGGCAAGGAAATAGGGGTGTTCATCCCGAGCCCTCCTGAGAGGCCATACATCAGGTCGAAGGAGTACCAGGATGCGACTGAAACCTTGGCTGGGCAGGAGTTCCACATATGCTTCTACGGGGAGCCGTTCGGCGTGGTCCCCTCAGAGCTTTCTGAAACCTTCCCACTCTCCCAGTACGAATGTTCACAGGGCACTGGTATGAATGTTGCGAAGGACCTCAGGAAGTTCATCGCAGCCAACTCGTACAGAAAAGTTTTCATAATCGATCCGAGGTCACTCATGGTGATCGAAGGGGCGACAACCCTCAGGTCTATTGATGAGGTTAGAGGGCACCTTGATTAGGATTCTCCTCGACGCGCATGTGCATACCAACAGCTCCCCGGACAGCTCATTGACCCCGGGTCAGCTGCTTGAGAAGTTGAAGACCAAGGGAATCAACGCAGTCGCGATCACAGACCACGACACCCTAGACGGGTACAGGAGGGTGATGGATACAAAGGGGTTCGGGGATATCCTAGTAGTACCAGGGATCGAGGTAACCACCGATCTCGGCGACATAATAGTCCTGGGAATAACAGAGCCCATCGTCTCAAGAGACGCCTTCGAAGTCGCCGACAGGGCAAGGGGAGCAGGCGGCATAATAGTCGCGCCCCATCCCTTTGACTGGAAAAGGGCTTCGCTCGGAGAGAAGAGCGCAATGCTCGGCGTGGACCTGATTGAGGGCGTGAATGGGAAGTGCAGCAGGGAGGAGAATCAGCAGGCCAAGGAATTCGCCAAGGCGATAGGGGCACCCGTGGTGGGCGGGAGCGACGCGCATGAGAAGGCACAGGTCGGGACGGTGGTCAACGTCATCGAATGCGAGAAGGATTTGGACTCGCTCCTGGCTGCGCTCAGGAAGGGGGCGAAGGCGATCATCAGACTCGGAGAGAGGGCATAGGTCGAGCTTAGGTGATAGTCCCGCCTCGGATCAGATGTACAGCGTGTGCTGGTCAATCTTTCCCCTGTCTTGCCTCTGCTTGTTGAACTCCCGTATCTCCATCTCTATCCGCTGCGCATCAGTGATAAGCTGGGATACGTCCATTGCAAGGTTGGTCAACTTGTTCAGGTTCTCGACGGCTACTGAGGCGGCCATGGGATCAGGCCTCGTCGGATTTGCGTATGGGAGCAGCGCTATAGCCGGGAATTCGTTTATCTCGAAGTAAGTCAGCATGACGGCCAACGGGCCAACCACAAAAAGCCCCTTCTCGAGCAGCGGTATGCCAAGGCTCTCAACGTCCTTGAACTTCTTGGTTATGGTGCAGCGGATCTTGTCAGCCTCAGTCGGTCGCAG
>JARYLH010000129.1:2381-3537 GCA_029907755.1 Candidatus Methanosuratincola sp. | reverse complement strand
CCGAAGGTGACTGTGACCCCGATTGCCTCTGCCCTCCGAAGGAGTTCCCTCTCGAACGCGGGCCTGTCTATCACCGCAGCCTTCCCCATCCCGCCCTTGACCGTGTACGCCTTCCCTGACGGTGAGTAGACCCTGAACCCCTTGATCTCGCTGATTATCGGCGCCCCCGTTCCTAGGATCTCCCGTAGCCCGCTAAGGCTGACGAGCCCGGCGCAGTGCTCCGGGATCCCGACCTCGTCATGCTCCTCCAAAACCTCCGTCTCCAAGCCGAGCCTTGCAGCTTCGATTGCAGCAGATAGCCCTGCGGGCCCGCCCCCGACAACCAGGAGATCCCTCAACTCTTACCCTCGATATCCTTTTTACACTCCAGCATTTTAAAAAATCCGTGCGTCTGTATGAGCTTCCAGTACAAGCAGGCTATCGTGGTGCGCCAGGACCTGAAGATGAGCAAGGGGAAGACCGCTGCCCAGGTGGCACACGCCTCGGTTTCGTCGTACCTCTGCGCCGCAAGGGTCAGGCCCAGGTGGGCAGAGGCTTGGCTAGAGGAGGGCCAGAAGAAGGTCATCCTGAAGGCGCAATCCCTCGGCGATGTTATCGAACTCAAGGAAAGGGCTGACAGGGAGCGGATCCCAAGCGCACTGATCCAGGACGCCGGTCTCACCGAGCTCGAGCCCGGAACCGTAACGTGCCTTGGCATAGGACCTGCGCCTTCCGAGGACATCGACCGCATAACCGGGAAGCTGAAGCTGCTTTGAGGAACGAGAGATGAAGCTCCCCAGGACAAGATCTCGCCTCGAGTCCGACCTCGGCATGCTCTACTGCTCCACCGCGAACCCTCCGATCGGAGGCAAGCTCAGGCAGATGCCCGAAGACTTCATCGTCGAAGAGATCTCGCCCGAGGGCTATGTCGTAAACCGGAGTCTGGAAAGCCTCGATCGCGGCGAGGGGGGCTTCTCGATCGCTGTGCTCGAGAAGCGATCCAGAGACCTCATCCCACTCATCTCCATGCTTGAGCGGAGGTTGGGGGCGCAGATAGGGTATGCCGGCATAAAGGACAGGAACGCAGTGACCTCCCAGCTCATTTCGGTCGGGTTGCCCCTGGGTGCCTGGACCCCGCCCGCCGACGTCGACGGGGTAAGCATCAGGGCTATCGGTC
>JARYLH010000129.1:0-2371 GCA_029907755.1 Candidatus Methanosuratincola sp. | reverse complement strand
AGATGGCCGGTGAGGCCGGGGGATCTGCTGGGGAACCGTTTTACTGTCGTCATCCGGGGACTAACCGCCATTCCCGATGGATCGGCCCTTAACCCTCAGTGGGTGCCAAACTACTTCGGGCACCAGAGGTTCGGGGTCACGAGGCCGAACACGCACAGGGTCGGCAAGCTCCTGCTCAAGGGGGACTTCGAAGGAGCCGTCAGGGAGTTCCTCGCCTCGCCCTACCCGGGGGAGCCTGAAGAGGCTTTCCGAGCAAGGAAAGAGCTGAGGGACGGCTGGGATCTGCGGAGGGCAGAGTCGTCATTCCCGAGATCGCTCAGCCTAGAAAGGGCCGTCATCAGGAGGCTTTTGGAACGCCCGCACGACTATGAGGGGGCGATTCTGGCTCTGCCGGGAGACTTGAGGAGGCTCTTCGTGAACGCATACCAGTCCTACCTCTTCAATCTGGCACTCTCGCGGAGGCTGGAGGAGGCGGGCCCCTTTGGCGTTTCTGAGGGCGACTTCGTCTCCCCCCTGGACCGGACTAACCTGCCCTCAAGGCCGATCAGGTGCGACTGCACAAACCTCCCAAGGCTGCGAGCTTGGGTTGCATCTAGGAAGGCCGTCGTGATGGTGCATATCCCCGGGTTCAGGACGCGACTGGGCGGCATCGACGCAGCAATCTATAAGGAAATATTCTCGGAGGAGGGGATTTCGCAATCGGACTTCGCGGGGATCAAAGAAGCCCATTTCGAAGGCACGATGCGCCCAGCAGCCTTCTGGCCTGCCAGCTTCGATCCGGGCCAGCCCCAGGAGGACGAGCTGAACCCCGGATCCTTCAAGATCGCACTGCGGATGGACCTCCCCAAGGGGTGCTTTGCCACCCTCGTGCTGAGGGAAATAATGAAACCCGAAGACCCTGCCGCCTCAGGCTTCTGATCCTGGTCCGCATTCGCCATTGGCTGCAGTCAATCCCAGATCACGGCAGCAGCCTTTCGGGGGTCCTCGGGAAGAGCGCAGCCTCCTGCACGTTCTGGAGATCCAGCAGCTGCATAGTGAGCCGCTCTATCCCGATGTTGAATCCGCCGTGCGGGGGAGCGCCGTACCTGAAGAACTCGGTGAACCACTTGAGCCCGACTGCGCTCATGCCCTTCTCCTTTATCTGCCCGATTATCTTCTCGTACCTGTGCTCCCTCTGCCCTCCCGAGCTCAGCTCCAGACCCTTGCATACCAGGTCGACGCTCCTGGCCCAGGTCGGATCCTCGTCCAACCTCATCACGTAGAAAGGCTTGACCCTGAACGGAAAGCGGTTGACGAAGAAGAAGTCCGACCCGTGCTTCTCCTTGACGTGCCTTGCAAGTATGGTCTCCGACTCCCTGTCGTAATCCTCCCCGTAGGGAACCTTCTTCCCGTACTCCTCGAGTATGTCGTACACCTCGGGGAACCTGATCTCCGGGAACGGCACTTGGGGGACGCTGACTTCCCTGCCCAGCTCCTCGAGCTCCTCCCTGCACTCGCTCACGACCTTCGCGACGCCGCTCCTGACAAGCCCCTCCTCGACCCTCATGACGTCATACTCGTCCCTGATGAAACCGAGCTCGACCGCGCAGCCCCTGTGCTCGCACAGGTGCCTCGGCGTGTGGCTCAGCTCGGCCCTCCAGCTGGGCCCCAGGTCGTATATGCGGTCCATCCCAGAAATCACTGCAAGCTGCCTGTGGAGCTGCGGGTCCTGCCTCAGGAATGCGCTCTTGTTGAAGTAGACGACGGGGAAGACCTCCGCGCCGCTCTCGGAGGCTGCGCCCATCAGGCACGGGGTGAAGACCTGCTGGAAGCCCTCCTTCCAGAGGTACTCCTGCATCCCCTCCAGGAGCTTCGACTGGACCTTGAATACCGCTGCGACCTCCGGGCGGCGAAGGTCCAGCACCCTGTGGTCTAGCCTGGTGTCCAGGTTCGACTCGATGTTACCAGATACGGAGACAGGGACGGGATCCAGCGTCTTGGAGATGATCTCAATCTTGGAAGGGGTGAGCTCCCTGCCCCCGGGGGCTATCTTGGTCGCCTTCACGACCCCTGTGATCACGACGACGTCCTCTTCTCTCAACCTCTCAGCTAATGAGATCATGCTATCGTCCACGCCCCCCCTCTTCAGCGTGACCTGGAGTATGCCCGTCCTGTCCCTCAGCACTATGAACTTGAGCTTCCCGAGGTCCCTGATCTTGTGCACCCACCCTGCAACGGTGACCTCTCTGCCCTCGTCCTCGGGCTTGACTTGGGTTGTGTAGTGAGTCCTCATCGACATGGAGCTGCACCTCGCCTCAAAACGATTTGAACCGGCAGTGTAAAAAGCTTAGTGCTGACGCCGTCCATTCACTCGAAGACTATATGGATTACC
>JARYLH010000128.1 GCA_029907755.1 Candidatus Methanosuratincola sp. | reverse complement strand
TAGGCATATGCCAGACCAACAGCGCTTATTACTGAGGCTATTATGAATACAATGCTTGCAATTTTTAATATGGAGATCTTCATAGTTATATTCCTCCTTTTCAAATTATTAAATTTTTACTAAAAAAAATTCACTCAGGGGCTGTACTCCCATGGCGTCGAGTAAGGCAGCTGGGTCAGTATTGTCGCGACGTGGTCTTCCCCTTCCGGAGACAGCGATATCGAGAGACTCCCTGTGTTCGCCCAGAGCTCTCCCCCGCTGCCGCTGGTGGCAAAGACCGATGCCCCCTGGTTGATTATGTATGTCGTGCCGCCCGATGTTGGGGCGTACCCGCCTGCAGGGTTCTGGAGGGTCTGGATCCACATCTCGAGGCAGCTGGCCTCCCCCTCGGAGAGCTCCCCAACCTCCCATACTATGTAGTCCTTGCTGTAGTTCCCCGGTCCTGGGAGGCTCAGTACGGCCACGCTTCCCCTGTCCACACTCCAGTTGATCACCCCGAACTGGTTCTCCAGCCGGTCGGTGACGACCACTCCTGTAAGCGTCTCATTGCCGCAGTTGTGGACGCAGATAGTGAGCTTGAACTTCGTAGGAAAATGAGGCGGGTTCGCGTTACCTATGTGTATGAGAGCGGTCCTCTCGGAAAGATCCTCCCCTGTTGTAGCGTTGGTGAAGGCGCCGTCGAGGGTCTTCTGTATGCCTATGCAGGCACCCCCAACGCCTCCCCCGCCCCAGAAGCCCGTATATACTGTCCCATGGATCTCGAGCGTCTGGAAGAGGAGCGAGTATGTGTTTCCGACGGCGGCCAGAATCAGGACCGGCAATAATCCGATTATCAAAACATTTTTGACATGCTTCCTTGACCTGTGCCTCAAGGCATCCATCCTCCTTCAATGTTCTGCATGCGCGTCAGCTGAGGCTCCAAAAAGATCGGGGAGACGGAGGCCTGCGCCGCTCCCCCTCCCCTCCCGAACTGCAGGAGGTTAGAGACGAGGTCCTTTAGGTATATCGTTACCCACCCGATCTTTGGGATCACCTGAACTACCTTCCCGATCTTCCCTGTCACGCTTATCGGGTCGTCAACGATGTTGTTGGCGTCGCCCTTCGTAGTTATTATGTAGGCGTTCCCTGAGGTTTCGATGCTAACGACTCTGTGTGTTATCGATATCCGGTCCCCGATCCGCGTGTACTGGACTAGGTCGCCGACCCTTATGCCGCTGGGATCCGACGGCACCGCAATCACGACGTCGCCGATCTCGAGCGTCGGACTCATGCTGCTGCTGGCGACGACCGTGGGCTTGAACCCGAGCAGCCCCGTAGGGATCCAGAGTATTGTCATCGCCACGATCAGGACCAGCATCCAGGGCAGGGCTGAGGATTTTTTCGGGAATTTCCTGAGGTCAGCCTTCCTGATCAGCCCGTACCTGATCAAAACCCCCGTTCTGACCCCTTCATTCAAAAACAGCAGCCCGAGGGCCGGAATGGCCGTGTTCACGAGACCCCTCACCGCCCAGTCGGGATTCGGGAGTATCGGGGAAAGCCATTGGAAAGCCTGGAGGGGGAACATGTACGCGAGCGAGGCGGTCGGCCCCCCGAGTAGCGCCAGATACGAGGCTGCCAAGTTAATGGCAAATGCAGGGATCACCCGCCCACCAAAGAATTCGAAGAAGCGCATTCCCTGTAATGCAGTTGTGTACGCTGCAAAATTGAAGGATATTGCCGTGAATAGGACGGATACCAACACAAGCCCCAAAAGGATCCTCTTTCTGGAGCAGCTCTTGACCAGGTATGCCCTGGCGAACTCGAAAGCTACTATGCTGGTCCCCAGGAAGGCGGTATTCACGAGAATGTAGAATGGGGCAAGCGAATAGGGGGTCCTCCCGAACCCCATGAAGAAGCCTGTCGAAATCAGGGCGGCGAGTTGAAGGGCCGCCAAATAAAGCGCGTTTAGGATCACCCTCTTGTTCAGCCTGAAGGATGCCAGGTTTCCCCCACGCATCCGCCTGTCCATAAGTATGACCGCTGCTGTCACAGCGGACCATGCGATAACGCTCGCCAAATAATACTGCATCTCAGGCAGGAATCGGCCAAAAGCGCTCACAACCGCGTAAGCGCCGAGCACCATCGTCAAAGCCAATAGCCACATCGCTGCCAACCCGTATGCACTCATTCATATAATATACTACTAAAAAAAAAAAGGTTTTGTCTCATTCATCTAATAGGTTGCGTCTGCTGAATAGGCCACTCAGACTCGTTCCACTGGACTGCGAATGGCTTTATCGTGTACTGCAGCGTGGCACCCTCTGGTGCAGTCTGCAGCACGTGCACCCACCAGCTGTACTCATTTGAGCGCTCGCCGGGGTGTATCTGCTCCCCAAGTGGCTCCAGCCACAGTATCTCGATGTCCGGAAGCCCGTCGCCAGTAAGGTCGACTGCAAAGTCCTCGAGTTTCTTGTATGGATAGGTGTAGTTGACTATCAGATTCCCTTCCCCGTCATAGAACTCGATGTATTCGATGTGGATCGGCACGGTTCCCGTGTTGCGGAAGTACACCGAGAACATTGCAAGGTAGCATGGATACGTGTTGTACATCGTGAAGGTGGCGGACATCCCGTCAGGAGCGATCACGCAATCCGTCCAGCCCACATCCTTGCCTTCAGGCACGAAGAAGCTGTTCCCTTCGAACCCTGGCAGGATCGACCTGTCCGGCTGCTTCCCGGCGTCTGAAGTGAACTGATCAACAATCTTCCACTCCAAGACACCCGTATTCACGGTGCCCTCCACGTACAATGCCTGGAACCAGAGCCCGTATGTCACCGAGAATGCAAAGAGCGCAACGATCAGCGCAGCGGGAATCAGCACCAGCTTCTTGTCAGTCATTTAGGGTCCCTCGCTAGTCCTTCAGAGCCATGAGCCACTCTTCGTTGTTGTCATATCCTGCTGGCGGTTCGGTCGGCCACTCGTTCCACTGCTCGACGACTACCTTAAAGCTGAACGTGTAGGTCGCGTTCTCCTGAGCGTCATTGGTCAGATGTATGGCAAAGACTCCCCACGCAGACTCGCCTGGGTGCACCTGCGTTCCGTTTTCTATGAACATCTTATCGCCAATCGCTGGGTGATCAGTTGGGGTATCGATTAACTCCAAGAACCCATCGTCCCATGGGACGAATTCTACCGTACCAGGGAACTCCTCGGTTACGAGCGATGCCTCATAGATCTTCCATGGGATGGTGCCTGTGTTGGTCAGGTCGACCAAAGCGTAGTATGTGATGCAGGGGTAGGCGTTGTTTACAGTTACGTAAAGCGTGTACGGATCCTCGTAGCTGATGGTAATGTTGCTAAAGTCCTTATCTGGCGGCTCCGTATCCCAGGCCGGATGCACGCTCCACGCTGCGTCAAGGGTGCCGGTGTTTACGGTGCCGTATATGTATAGCGCTTGGAACCAGAGTCCATAGGTCACTCCGAGCATAAGTACAGCCGCTAAAGACACTCCAAGTATTACTCCCATTTTACTTTTCATTTTTTCTCATCTCCTTAACCGGGGATTGATGTGGTTATCCACCACGTT
>JARYLH010000127.1 GCA_029907755.1 Candidatus Methanosuratincola sp. | reverse complement strand
CACCCGGCTTGAAAGGAGGAACATGTGCTCCGTGGTTTTGGCAGAGAAGCACAGGAGCAGCTCCAGCGCCTTGTTCCTGTCGATCCTGCCTGCCATTGAAACCGGCTGGAAGTTCACGCCCCGGACCACGTCGTGGTTCTTGGCAGCGAATCGGAGAATATCCCCCACCTGGTCGTCGTTTACCCCTTTCACGAGAGTTGGAACCAAGACAAGGCTGTGCAGACCAACTGATCTGCAGTTCTCGATCGCCTTGAGTTTGGTCTGGAAGAGATCGAGCCCCCTAGCAGCAATGTATGGACCAGGCGTCATGCCGTCGAACTGCAGGTAAAGGGTGCTGAGGCCGGCGTCAATTAGGCTCTTCAGGAAAGATGGGTCGTTGGATACTCGTATACCATTGGTGTTGACCTCTATGTGATCGAAGCCGGCATCCTTTGCCATCCGTATTATGTCAGGGAGATCGTCCCTTATGGTCGGCTCCCCTCCCGATAACTGAATCGAGTTCGGCGGGACAGGGCGGTTGCTCCTGAGGTTTTTAAGCATCTCTGCGATCTGGTCCCTGGTCGGCTCATAAGTGTAACCTGCGGTTGCAGCGTTCGCAAAGCAGATGGGGCACCTCAGGTTGCACCTGTTGGTTACATCGATTATTGCCAGAACCGTGTGCGATCCGTGGGATGGGCAAATCCCGCAGTCGTACGGGCATCCGGCCTCCGATTTTGTGCGAGGGTTTTCTAGGCCGTCGCCGAGGCGCTCGTAGCCCTCGGCCCTCTTGTAGAGCTCATAATCGCTCCAGTAAACGTCCTCAAAGTGCCCGTGCTCTGCGCAGGTCTTGCCAATGTATACCACACCGTTGTCCTCATAAATCTCCGCCTCCAAAACCTTCATGCATTCAGGGCAGAGGCTTTTCGTCTTCTTCAATACCTGCATAGGCGCTCATCCACGATAACAACATCCGCTTTATATTTGAAATTTTTTATACTATTTATACGGTGAATCGTATGAGTGACGAGTGGGGTATAATGAGCAAGCTGGCCCAAGTGGGTCTTACGGAGGGCGAGGGCAGGGTTTACTTGGCGCTGCTAAAAAGCAAGGCAGAGCTGGACGCCAAGAATGTCAGCAAGGCATCAGGGATACCATACTCGAAGGTCTACACGGTCCTTGAGAAGCTTGCCTCGAAGTCTCTGATAACCGTGAGGGCAGGTAGACCGACCGTCTTCGGCGCAAAGCCGCCCTCGGACGGCCTTTCGGAATATAAGAGGCAGGTGGCAAGAGAGCTCGAAGGTAAGTTTGGGGAGCTGGAGGCTGCTCTGCAGGACCTGCAGGCAACCACAGATGCCGAAAGGCCAGACATATGGATCATCAAAAACACTGGAGATATAATCAAAAAGGCAAACGCAACTATACACAACGCCACAAAGGAAGTCGACGTGGCACTGCCATTCATGCCAGAATGGGCATCCGAAGAGCTCTACCCAACGTTTCTACGGTTGAGGGGCAAGGAGATCTCCCTTAAGCTGCTGCTCTCGTCTCAGGTCTCAAGCGACAAGTTAGAGTGGATCTCCGGGATGGTCAGCGTCAGGACAAGGGACAGGATGTTCGGAGGGGGCATAATAGTTGATGGGAAAGAGGCCATACTCTTCATTGCAAGCGAGGGATCGAATCCGAGTGTAGCGATATGGTCGAACCACGTGGGACTAGTCCAGATTGCCAAGACTTACTTCGACAACTTGTGGGCTTCCTCTACCACGATCAATTGACAGAATAAATTACTGCTGTTCATCAGATATTGAGTTGAATGAAGCTTGCTACATAACTGGGCTCTGTTCTGATGTCATACTTCATCTTGCACATCCGTAATACCAGCATTCATCATAGCCCAATATCCTATTTGACTAGTTTTTTATAAATTTGACTGATTGGAGACCCCGCGGTCCAGCTTTTGCGTGCCTATGCAAGAGAGGATGCCTCGAACAACCCAGTCAGGCATATGCCAGCAAGAGAGGTCGGCAAGGCAACATATCGATCAAGAAACGCTTATTAATAGCCTGAAAATACTCTGCACTGTAACCTTTATGGTTATAAAATAGTTTGCATTGCAAGGACGCGCAGAAAAGGCAGGAGGCATAGAAATGACGATTAAGGTCGCAATAATTGGGGTAGGCAACTGCGCTAGTGCGTTGATCCAAGGCACTTATTATTACAGGAATGCGAAAGATGACGACTTCGTTCCGGGGCTTTTACACGTCAACATGGGGGGGTACCATGTCAAGGACATTGAATTCGTCGCTGCTTTTGACGTGGACTCCAGGAAGGTTGGGAAGGACCTCTCCCAAGCAATACTCTCGGAGCCGAACAACACGAGAAAGTTCGCAGATGTGCCAAACCTCGGTGTTGAGGTGAAGAGGGGTCCAGTTATGGACGGCCTTGGCAAGTACCTCAAAGGGTACGTCAAGGTGGACGAAGACGCGAAACCCGTAGACGTTGCAGCTGAACTCAAGGATTCTGGTGCAGAGGTTGTGGTCAACTACCTCCCAGTAGGATCCGAGCAGGCCGTGAGATGGTATGCAGAGCAGGTTCTTAAGGCAGGGTGCGCATTCGTAAACTGCATGCCGGTGTTTATCGCTTCCGACGACGCATGGGCAAAGAAATTTGAGGAGAAGGGCCTGCCTGTTGCAGGTGATGACGTGATGAGCCAGATCGGGGCGACTGTGCTCCACAAGACGCTTGCAAAGCTGCTCGTGGATCGTGGAGTGAAAGTGACGGAGAGCTACCAGCTAAACATAGGCGGGGACACCGATTTCTTGAACATGCTCGAAGAGGAGAGGCTAATCTCGAAGAGGATTAGCAAAACTTCGGCGGTGGCGGCGATGATACCGTATAACATACCGCTTAGGATCGGGCCCTCGGACTACGTCCCCTTCCTGGACAACAAGAAGATCTGCTACGTGTACATGAAAGGAGAATACTTCGGCGGGACCCCGGTCCAGATAGACGTCAAGCTCGACGTTTGGGACGCGCCAAACAGCGGCGGGGTCGTAATAGATGTGATAAGGGCTGCTCGGATTGCGCTCGACAGGGGAGTCGCAGGAAGGCTCATAGGACCCTCGGCATTCGCGTTCAAGCATCCCCCGGTCCAGATGCCATACGAAGTCGCCAAGCAGAGATTCGAGGACTTCATAGAAGGGAAGGCTGAAAGGTATCAGGCATCGCCGACCCCCCTAAAGAGCCCCCTTCCGGAAAAGTGACTGGAATCTACTGTGATCTAAATAGCATGCCTTTTCTATCCATTTCACCTCAAGAGTTTACACATCAGAACCAAATAACTGACCTTGCGTTCGAATAGGTCACCAGCTGGATGTCCCTGCCCCCTATCCCAGACCTGTCGAGGTACTTCGCCGTCCTCAGAACGGCCAGCGGGTCTGACGGGTCGCATCCCAGTCCGCTGTTGACGATTATCCCCTCCGGACCATGCTTCTCGACAACTTCCTTCACATCGCACGGAGTAAGCTTCCCATGTTGTACAGTGAGACCGGCGTTGAAGCCCAGTTCCCTTACTCTCGGCACAAGCGGCAGGGTTAAGTGGTCAACCACTACCCGCGATGGCTCAGTGCACTCTTCCTTTAGGATTTGCAGGAGCTTCTCAACTATAGTTTCCTTGTTCTTCTGGGGGGTGTAGACTATCACCGGGCGGTCGTACTCGTTGGCTATACGGAGCTGCTTGACTAGCAGGTCTACCTC
>JARYLH010000126.1 GCA_029907755.1 Candidatus Methanosuratincola sp. | reverse complement strand
CTACCGAAGGGATAAACAACAAGTTTATAATTTTCTGGAGCTTCGCGACCACCAGTGCCTCGATTTCTCAGCGTAGTATAATCAAAATCTTCATTGCTATACACGTTCAATCACCTTTTTTCGCATATATTCATCAAGCCATAGAGGATCAGGACAAAACCCCCTGCTTTGAGCAGACCGTTCAAGAAGATGCTCAAGATCTCGGGCTCGGCCGTGATTTCGCCAAGGAGGTCTACAAGGAAGCCCAACGCGAGGGCCGCCCACCCGAGCTTCAGGTAGGCGCCAGTATTGCGCGAGAATAGGCTGCCTAGGAAAAGCACCGCCAGTATCGCGCTCTCTGTCAAGAGGCTGTTGTAGTTGATCTGCGCGTCCAGCGGGAATGTCGAGAACCAAGCAGCCAAAAGAGCGAAGGCTGCAGATGCGGCGGTGGGATATATCAGGCGCTCGCTTCGCATCAGGATCCATTCCTTCGCTATAATTATGCATACAAACCATTAATTAGACTTTCTATTGTCATATGCTTATAAAAACTGTTTAACAGAAAAAAAAATTTACAGTATTTTTGAGGCAATCTTCATCGTGAGGATCGGATGTCTCGAGAACTTTGCTACGACCCTCTTCACATCAAGACCGTTCGCCAAGTCGACTATATCGTCGCCGCTCATCATCGAACCGAGGAGGTTCAGGTCATCATCGCTGAGCGCCTCGAGCGCCCTGAGCACCTTGAGGCTCCTGCTTATCCTCGTGCCCCAGTACTCACCATAAGCCGCAGGGTATTTCCTGATCGCTCCGGAGTCCCCTGTCTCCAAGGACTTCGCAATGCAGGCGCCGGCTATGCTGCCTGCGCCCATGCTCGTCCTAATCCCTCCACCTGTGATCGGAATCACCTGCCCTGCAGAGTCCCCGCATAGGACGACATTCCCCTTCACGACCTCGCTGATCTGGCCTCCAACGGGCACTCCGCCGCCCCCCTCTTTCACGACCCTTGAGCCTTCAAAAATATCAGGGTGGGATGCAATGAACCTGTCCAAGTAAGGCTTCGCCGGCTTCCCCCTAACGCCTATCCCTACGTTGGCAACATACTCGTTCTTTGCGAATATCCATACGTACCCCAGCGGGGCGACCTCATTACCCATGTAGATGCGGATAACGTCTTTCTCTGGGACCTTGCAATTGACCATCACGTACTGGATCGTCGGTATTATCTCAAAGCCGGTAAGGTCGAACCCGCATGACTTCGCGACCCTGGATCCGACCCCATCCGCACCAACGAGGTACTTGAACGTGATCTCCTTGTCCTCCCCCTTGTGGGAATAGATCAGGCTCTTCGCAGCCCCCCCTTCCATCTTAACGTCCTTGACCTCGGATCGCATTTTCAGTTCAGCCCCAGCAGAGACCGCCTGGCTTGCCAATGCGTAAAGGAACTGCTGCTTGTTGAGTATGTACCCACGGTAATCCCCCCCAGAGATCTTGACCCCTTTCGTCTCGTCGGGGGGGAAGACGTATGCCCCGTTTATTGAGTTTGAGATGAGAGATTGTGACGGAGGGATCTCAGCCGTCTCGAAGGCCGAGACTGAGACCGCCTCGGCGCATGCCCTAGTCCCGAGGTCTTTCTCCTTCTCAAGGATCAAAACCGAAAATCCCTTGGAAGCGATCTTCCTCGCAGCCATAAGACCTGCTGGGCCGGCGCCCACGATCACAGCATCATAGTCCATTTCGGTAAGCCCCCGTTAACGATAAGCCCGCTTCTATATAAAAATCAATGGTCATTTCTCCAGCACCGCCCTATTCCTAAGCGTCCCTATCCTTTCCACGGTTGCCTCGACTATGTCCCCGTCGTGGAGCTGCCCTATCTTCTCAGGGGTCCCCATCGCAATGAGCGCCCCAGGCTCCAGCGTCGTGAAAGAGGATATGTACTCGACCACAGAGGGGACATCGAAAATCATCTCGCCCGTCCTCGAGCTTTGCCGGACCTCCCCGTTCACGCTCAATGAGAGGGAGAGCGACATCGGGTCTCCGACTTCGTCACCGGTGACAACGAAGGGCCCGATGGGAGCGAAGGTGTCGAAGCCCTTTGACCTTAGCCACGGGCGCGCGAGCGAGAAGTCCCTCTGCTGAATGTCCCTTGCTGTGATATCGTTGAGCACGGTATATCCGAAGATCCTGGAATAGGCTTCGGAGCGCGGGATATATCGCCCGCCCTTCCCAATCACGACGCAGAGCTCGACCTCGTAGTCCACCCTCGTTGAGGCTTTGGGCAGCACGATCTCGTCGTCTGGACCCACCACGGACCTCGAAGGTTTCATGAAGACCACCGGCACTTCAGGGACCGGTCTCTTGAGCTCAGGCGCATGCGATCTGAAGTTGAAGCCGAGGCAGAAGACTGCGGGAGGCCTCGTGATCGGTGCCCTCAGCCGTACCTCATCGAGCCTGAATGCCTCTCGCCTTTCCACCATCCCGAGCAGTTCGGCTCGGGATAAGGAATCAACCTCCTCTTTAAGAGACGAGAGGAGTGCCTCGTCTGCGAGCTCTATGAAGGAGAGAAGGGAGAGATCGCCCCCGCCGAGGCGCCCCCTGATGGGTTCCAACGAGTCCAGGCGGATCACGTATCCTCCGGCCACCACGCCGGGGAAGAGTTTTGAGCCTTGTTCATATGTGGTGAATTTCATAGCGACACCTGCGGTTTCAGAGTCTATCAGGGCGATCTTTAAAAAGATTGGGTAGGGCAGGGATGGATCATCTGCCCTTTGAGAATACTATGAAGAGGATTACTGCGAGCGCCAGGATGACGACCCCGACCCCAATGATGTAAATCATCGTATTGCCGACACCCCCGGAATATTCAGCGGTGATCGCCAGGGGAAGGGACGATGACGAGGCGTAGATCGGCCCATCTGGTATGCTTGCTACCAGGGACCAGGTCCCGCGCTTGTTCAGGTTAAGCTGTAGGCTGAACTCGGACTCGTTTGTGTTCACGGTCATGTTCGTCTTCACGCCCGAGGGGTCAGTGACGGCGATTATGACCTGCGTCTCGGCGACAGGCGGGTAGATCCTGCCGTAGATAGCAACAGGAACGGAGGTCACGTTCTCCGAGAGCGTGACTGTTGTCTTGGATGAATTGAGCGTGACTGCAGGGGTGACCTTCACGCCTGGGCTCACCGTAACAGTGACGGTCCCTGACTTGTTGGCGAAGCTGCTGGCACCGCCCGGCCAGACGGCGTAGAACGAGTAGACGCCACTCTCGTTGAGCACCACAGTGTGGAAGAATGTGCCCTCGATCAGGATAAGGTTGGCGACTTCATCGAAGGCCGAGCCGTTCACCGACCTGTATAGCCGCAACACGCCATCCTTCAGCGGGGCGGCACTACCGGTCAGCTTTATCCTTGAACCAGGGGGAACGCTGGCGGCTGTGGAAGACATCGCTATCTCCACGGGTTGCTTCGAGGATGGGGAGAACGCCTCTATGGAGAATGTGTTTGACTCGACGGGGTTGTACTGATTGTCGCCTGACCAGTATGCCCTTATCTGTATCTTGCCAGGGGCATCTGCCACGAACCTGAATGCGAACCTGCCGGCGGTCATGGAGGAGTTCCCAGCGTTAAAGAAACCAGTGCCGTTCTTGGACATAAAATAAACTACCGTCCCGTCTATTGGAGCCGGGGACGAACCGAAAACAACGCATTCTTGGCCTACCATTACGTTTGCGTACTCAGAGCCGATGGTGAGCGCCGTGTTCTCCTTCGGGGGGCCGTAGACAACTTTTCCAGCAATGGATCCC
>JARYLH010000125.1 GCA_029907755.1 Candidatus Methanosuratincola sp. | reverse complement strand
CCCCATGGAGCTCCTCGTGAAGGTTACAGGCGAGTGGATCAACCCGGATCACTTCGCAAACTATCTTGAGGGCAAATACAGAGCAGTGTATGGGTAAGTGTGCAATCCTAACAAACAATTTCTCTAATTTTTTACTCCAACGCAAATACCGCTCAATGCCCACATTTGCTGGAAAGTGTTTTTTCCAAGATCAGAAAAGCATCCTCGACACTGGAAGGCACATCCTGTACCAGCCCTCTTGCCTTGAGCCTCATGAAGAGGCGCGAGATCGCGGGGGGCTCCAGTGAAGCCTTGTCGAGGAGATGTTCGTCGGTTATTATAGACTTGACGGGTCCTTCTGAGATTATCTTGCCGCCTTCCATTATCAAAACCCTTTCAACGAGGTCGGGTAGCACTTCAACATCATGTGTAGAGACTATAAGGGTAAGACCCTGCTTGTTCAGGAGGTTTACAAGTTCGACAAGGCTTCGCCTTGACTTTAGATCGAGGTTGGCTGTCGGCTCGTCGAGGATGAGCACCTCAGGGGAGTTGACCAGCGCACATGCTATCGACACTCGCTTCTTTTCCCCGTAGCTCAGGCGGTATGGAGAGCGATCCTTCAGGTGAGCAATCCCCAGTAGCTCGAGGATTTCCACCGAACGCCTGTTAGCATATTCTTTGTCAATCCCGAGATTCCTGAGCGAATACGAGACGTCGTCTATCACCTTATTGTTGAAGAGCATATCTTCTGGATCCTGGAAAACTATGCCGATCTTAGATCTCAGGTGTTCGAACTCATTTGATCTCGTAGAGACTCCGAACACATTCACGTCTCCAGAGGTCGGCACAAAGAGCCCTGCTAACAGCATTGCGAGCGTGGATTTACCTGCCCCATTTGGGCCGAGGATCCCGACGCGCTCGCCCCTATTTACCTCGAAAGAGACGCCCCTGATGGCTTCTAGGTTTGCAGAATAGCTGTATTCAACGCCTTCTACGCCGATGATCGTTTCCTGCAAGCACTACACCCGGATATTGAGGATGATTAGGAGTAAAGAGCACACCATGACTAAAAAGGATATGTCTGAAGGCTTTGCGCGCCAATTGTAGGGGCACGGGGTCGATGCAAACGAAAAACCCCTGGCACGCATTGCCAAGTAGACTCGATCGGATCGTTCATGAACCCTAACGAGCAGGGCAGTCATTACCCCGGACAGCCCCCTCAGCTCCTCCAAATTCAGGCGACTCCGCTTCTTGAAGGTCCTGGCGTCCCTAGCCAATAGCATTCGCATCGACTCGTTTATGGAGAGGAAGATATAGCGGTATGTGAGCGAAAGTGTTTGTGTGAACAAGCCGGGCATCCTGATAGCCCCCAAAAAAGAGACGAGCCCGTTTATGCCACCCACTAAGGTGATCAGGGTCGCCACGCCAACACATACCCACACCCTCATGATAAACTCTGCGACCCTTAGCATGCCTTCGTAACTTATCGACAATAATAATGAGCCGATGCTCGCAGACCAAAGGGGCACCCCAGGGGTGATGAAAGGGATCGGGATCACGATCACAAGCGATACCAGAGGGATAATCGAAGTCTTAAGAAGGTAAATCCTGAGCGGGACATTCGAGAAAACTACCAACGCGACCAGCAGCAGGAACATCAGCGACAGAGCCAGGATCGAACGTGTGAATAGCGAGGCAATAATGATCGAGACGAGCGAAATATTCCTTATCAGCGGATCGATTTTGTGGAGGATCCCCGAATGCGAAACGCTCTCCTCGACGTATAGCAAAGACTCTAGTCCAGAGAGCAGCCCCCTTACAGAGATAGGAGCGTACCTCAAGCTGAGGGAGCACCTCTGGATCCATGCGGCGATGACAATAGCCTGCCAACCGCGAATGCTGCAACCAAGACTAGCACGACGGAAACCACTCCGAGTAAGAAATTCACTAATGGGTCTTCAAAACCAGGTACAGTATACTCGGGAAATGGTGCAGGGAGCAAGGAAAAGCCTTCGAACCCCAGCTCCTCTGCCTTAACGTCCAGAGTTTCAATCGATTCCGAGAACACAAAAGTACCCAGCGCCACTAAGACCGCTGCCACGACTAGCCCAGATAATAGTCCTTTTTTGTCAGAATGCACTGGCGTGCTGCCATCCAGATTTTCAACTGATTTCTCACTCATTCCTTACACCGTCCGTAGAAGGGATCATAACTGAAAGACCTCTGTTGAGACTCAGTATTGAAGGCCTGATCTTTATCGTGCTGTAGACGACCGCGAGGGTGACGAACCCCTCTGCAAGACCGATCACGGAGTGATGGATGCCCATCGCCGGGACCGCGATTGAGACACCGTACTGGAAAACGGGGGCGGATAGACCCAGCTCAAGTCCTGCAGCAACAGCGCCCAGGACGTCGCCAAGGAACGCACCAATGAATATCCCGATACCAATTGCTTTCTTTCCTCCTTTTTTGGAGAAGAACGAATAGAAGGCATATGGAACCATTACCCCGATAATAGCCATGTTCAGCATGTTTGCCCCTAAGGCAGTAACCCCACCGTCTGCGAAGAGGAAGCACTGAAGCACGAGTATGATAGTCATCGATATGCTGCCAAGCCACGGACCTAGGAGGATGCCCAAGGCTGGCGCCCCCAGCAGATGTGCGGTGGTCCCGCCGATGATCGGGTAGTTAATCATCTGCACAGCGAAGAAAAGCGCTGTCAGAAGCGCCATTAGCGGGATCAGGCGTTCGTCCACATTTCCTTTGACCTTCCTGAATGAGATCGCCAAAAACGAAATGGCGAGTACGTAGGTAAACGCGATTATAGGCAAAGAGAGAAATCCGTCAGGTATGTGCATATCAATCGTGTTATTTTTGTTAAAAATAGTAATACTTAAGGATTTCGTTCCAAATTGAACTAAATGAGAGAGGAATGAGAATGAAGGAAAGGATTTATCATAGACTGCGTTAGCTTAAGGAGGGCGAGTTGGCGGGCGACCGACGGGCCCTTCGGGGTCTGAGGAAACTCCACCCTCCATGTGGAGCCGCGATGCCGCGAGGCATAGGGGGAGACCCCTGCTCTTGGATCAGAAACGGTACGCCCGGAAGCGTATGCCAATGACGTGGATCAAGCCATCGAGAATGCTTCCGGTCACGTTGAAACGGCCAATCCGCGGGGAGCAAGGGCAAATAGAGGCTAATGAGGCCCACGCGAAGCCCGGGTAGCCTGCATAGTCGAATGTCGCCTAAAACAGAAGGTGGGTTACGGCCAACACGCCCACCCCAAAGTCCCTTTTCTGATTCAATGATAAAGAATTCTTTCTGTTTGCAATATGTCATTTGGATTTCATCAAATAGCAATTATCCAAGAATTGGAAATAAAAAATGAGAGCCAGTGTTGACAAATGAAGATCAATAGCATGTTTTCCGGAGATTGTCTTCTAACTTTCCTCTATCCTGATTTTTAGAAGTGCCTAGACAATGCTTGACAATCACTTAGGAGAGTTCTCTGTTGTAGATCCTGGCATTGGGCATAATATTGATGGGATTTGCCTTATGCATACTCAAACATGAGAGAGAATTAGGATGAATGAACTTAACCTAGCTATGAAGATTATAAAATAAAGGCGTTTAGGATGTAGGAAAACATATTAAAAGGGCTGGATTTTCACCCCCCTATGGACGCGAGATCGATCTCAATCGTCGGGCTAATGGCAGCCGTATATGCTGTAGTCACTCTTCTACCAGGCTTCCCGGTCATCGGCGCGCCGGGCTCTGAGATAGATCTCGCAAGAAGCCTGGAGCCAATATACGGAATAATGATGGGCACATG
>JARYLH010000124.1 GCA_029907755.1 Candidatus Methanosuratincola sp. | reverse complement strand
GCGGAGGCGGCCGGCGGGGACCCCCTGAGGATAATGCACGTCTGCGGGACACACGAGTGGGCCATAACCCACAACGGCTTGAGGGACCTCCTACCGGAGAACGTCCAAGTCGTGGCAGGACCAGGGTGCCCGGTCTGCGTGACCCCCGGGGGGGAGATAGACGCGCTCTGCTGTCTCGCACTGGAGCGGGGCGTAGCGGTCACCACCTTCGGCGACGTGCTTAGGGTTCCGGGCCGAAAGGGGTCGCTGGCTGAGGCGAAGGCCTCTGGCGCGGACATCAGGGTGGTCTACGGAATTTCGGATGCCATCAGGATGGCCCGGCAAGAGGCGGGACGCGAATTTGTCCATTTTGCGATTGGCTTCGAGACGACTGCACCCACAACCGCAGTCGAAGTGATCAAGGGGCCTCCCGGAAATTTCAGTGTCTTCACATCCCACAAGCTGATACCGCCAGCGATGGAGTACCTGCTCGAGTCGGATGCGAGGATAGACGGCTTCATATGCCCGGGGCACGTCTCGACAATAATCGGGTCTGACGCCTACAAGGATCTCGCCTCGAGGTACGCCAAGCCGATGGCAGTCGCCGGCTTCGAGCCGCTCGACATAATGCTGGCTATCATCAACATCGCACTCCAGAGGAAGAGGGGCGTTGCCGAGGTCTACAACGAGTATGCAAGGGCGGTGAGGGGCCCCGGCAACAAGGTCGCGCTCCGCGCAATGGAACGGGCATTCAAGGTCACGGATGCAGATTGGCGGGGCATCGGGACCATCCCGGGTTCAGGGCTCGGGCTCCGCGGGGAGTACGCCGAGTATGACGCCGCAATTAAATATGGTATCGCTGCGGCGGGAGGAGAGAGGATGCCGGAGGGGTGCAGCTGCGGGAAGGTACTTCTCGGGGCCCAAAGGCCCGAGGAGTGCCCGTTCTTCGGCAGGGAGTGCACGCCGGAACGTCCTGTCGGACCCTGCATGGTCAGCATAGAGGGGACGTGCGCGATAGCTTTCAAGTACTCGGATCCTGGGATCAGATCTCGGAGACAATAGGGAGCGCGGCCTCGATTCCGGCGCCCGAGCGTCCCCTGAAGCCGAGATCCTCGAGGACTGCGCCGACGGAAGAGATCGTAGTCAGCACCTCCCTCGGGGTGACTATCCCCATATTGCCTATCCTGAAGATCGCGTCCTTGAGGGACCCGAACCCTCCTGCGACCACCACCCCGTACTTGGTCCTCAGCCTTTCCCTCAGGTCTTTTGCAGCGATCCCTTGGGGCATGTTGATAGCTATCACCACAGTAGATCTGCTACCTTCCTCAGCGAAGAAGCCGAGACCCATCTTGCCGAATGCGGAGTAGTATGCCGCGGACGCCTTCTTGTGCCGCCCAATCCACCTCTCAAGCCCGGTCTCGAGTATGATCTGGAGGGCCTCGTCGAGGGCGAAGAAGAGGCTGACCGCAGGGGTGAACGGGGTCTCCATCTTCTCGTCCCTGAACTTCCTGCACTTTATGAGGCTGAAGTACTCGCTCCTCGGCTTTGCCCTTTCCGCGAGCCTCCACGCATCCTTGCTGACGGAGATCAGCGCAAGACCCGGCGGGGTCGCCAGGCACTTCTGAGAGGCAGTTATGCAGACGTCGATCCCCCACTTGTCGACAGGGAGATCGTCGCCGCCCAAGACGGAGATCGCGTCGACGATGAAAAGCGCACCCGAGGACTTGGCGACCTCGCCTATCTTCTGCAGCTCCCTCACGGTCGTGCCTGTGGACGTCTCGTTGTAGACGACTGCGACTGCCTTGGCATCCCTTTGCCTTGCGAGGGTTTCTCGCACCTGGTCTGCGGTCGGCGCGGATCCCATTTTGACCTCGATCGGGACGACACTCGCGCCGTAAGTTCGGAATGCCTCGGCAAGCCTCTCTCCGAATGTCCCTCCGACCGGGACCACTATCTTCTCGCCGGGCAGGAGGAAGTTGCTCGCCGCACATTCCACCCCTCCAGTCCCTGAAGAAGTGAGGACGAACAGGTCGTTCTCCGTCTGGAAGACTTTTTTCGCGTTCTCGAGGATCCTCGAGTGGAGCTGGTGGAACTCTGCCCCCCTGTGGTTTATCATTGGCTTGCACATAGCCGAGTATACGCGCGGCGGGACGTTTGTCGGACCCGGAAGCATGATGAGTTGGGGTAAGCTCATAAGCCAAACCTCAACGTAATATCATAGGATCTTTTAATATAGGTTTCGAAAGGGGCAGCGAGGAAAATGACCATTGTGACGCTCACCACGGACTTCGGGGGGCATTACGCCGGGATAATGAAGGGCGTGCTGAAGAGGATTGCCCCGCAAGCTGAGGTCATCGACCTTACACACGACGTCGAGGCTTGGGACGTCAGGTCTGCAGCCTTTGTGCTGCTTTCCTCGTACAAGTACTTTCCAGACGGCACGGTCCACGTCGTAGTGGTGGATCCGGGAGTCGGGACCAGCAGGAGGGCGATCGCGATCAGGACGCGGAGATACTTCTTCGTCGGCCCAGACAACGGCGTCCTTTACCCCGCATCAGAGGAGGACGGCGTTGAGGAGGCTTTCGAGATAAGCAACCCCGAGTTCATGCTCAAGGAGGTCTCCAGCACGTTCCAAGGGAGGGACGTTTTCGCTCCGGCTGCGGCTATGATCGCCTCAGGAAGGCCGATAAGCGATTCAGGGAAGAGGATCGATCGTTGGGAGGGGCTGGAGTTCTGGAGGATCGTTGGGAGCAGGAGCGCCGACTGCGAGGTGGTATACGAAGACAGGTTCGGGAACCTGACGCTGAGCCTTCGCGGATGCGATGTGGAGCTGAATGGCGATGTGGAGCTAGTTGCCGGAGGCAGAAGATTCGTTGCCGCCAAGGTCAGGACTTTCTCGGATCTTAAGGGGGGCTTGGGGCTGCTGGTTGGCAGTGCGGGCTTTTACGAGATCGTCGCAAACCGGGGGAGCGCACGCTCACTCACCGGGGCGAGGGTCGGGAGCAGGGTCAGCCTGGAGTGGTGAGAACTCTTTTATTTGCCCTGCGGGTGATTAATCCTGTGGTGCTGAGATGCGGGGTCTCCTAATAGGAAGGTACCAGCCATTCCACAAGGGTCACCTGGAAGTGATAAAGAACATCTTGAGGGAGGTCGACGAGCTCATAGTGGGCATAGGTAGCGCCCAGATAAGCCATACGCTGGAGAACCCCTTCACGGCAGGGGAGAGGATGGCGATGGTATCATCGGTCCTGAAGTCCAACGGGCTCGCGGAGAGGTGCCCCTACATAATCCCGATAAACGACGTTTGGAACAACGCCCTTTGGGTCAGGCATGTCAGGTCGCTGACTCCGAATTTTGATGTTGTGTACACCGGAAATCCCCTGGCGAAGCGGCTCTTCACAGAGGAAGGGGTGGAGGTGAGGACTCCAGCCATGTTTGATAGGTTCAAGTACTCGGGGACGGAGATCAGGAGGAGGATCCTCGAGGGGTTGGACTGGGAGGGCCTCGTCCCGCCGGAGGTGGTCCGAATCGTCAAGGAGATAGGCGGGGTCGAGAGGATTAGGGACATCTCGAAGAGCGACAAGATCACTTTCCTCGAGCCAGGCGATGTCTCTCCCTGACCTTGCCGTTCCCGATCTCGACGCCCTCAGCCTCCAAGAGCGCCTTCTTCTCCGATTCTCCGTACCCAAACCCGCCCAGCGACATGTCGGATCGCACGACCCGGTGGCATGGGACAACCAGCGGGAAGGGGTTCTTGGACATCACGTTCCCGACGAACCTCGCGAGCCGCGGATTCCCGAGCCGGGAGGCGACATCCCGGTACGAGGCGACCTTGCCCCTCGGGATCCCCCTTACGCAATCGAGTAC
>JARYLH010000123.1 GCA_029907755.1 Candidatus Methanosuratincola sp. | reverse complement strand
GAACGAGTGGTTATGAGGCTATATGCGAAAAATTAAGGAACTAAAACAAAAGGACATTATCAACTATCTCGATTCCAGAAAGGACTTCTTTCAACAGAAGTATCACGTACGGAAAATTGCACTGATTGGATCTTTCGCCAGGAATGAACAAAATCCGCAAAGTGATGTTGATATTCTCATTGATTTTGATGAGGGGACTCCAAACATTTTCGAGGTGAAGAGGCTTATCCAGCAGGAATTGGAAGAGAAATTCAATAGAAAAGTTGAAATTGCTTCGGAACGATATATCAAGCCCTATTACCGAAAAGAAATACTTAGCGAAGCGGTGTATGTCTAACCCATCTTCTACACCCCGGAAAATTATGTATTGCCCCTGTAAGGAATTACGGACGCACGGATCCGTCTTGGCACCACATTCCGCTGCTGTCGGGCCGGCGCGGCCTTCAGCGGCGTAGCGTCGGGGGAACGACGACTCCGACGGCCTGCAGCGCATCGAAGCAAGCGCCCCGCAGCTCGGTCCGTAGGAAGTAGCGATCCTTGTCCATCACGATCTCCACTTCCCGCAGGGCTGTCAGGTCGCGTTTGATATCCTCCCATTCCAGGATCTTGCCGGCGGCCTCCAGCCGGGAGAGAAGCTCCTTCATGAGCATCAGAGCCAGGAAGCTGCAGAACACATGACCCCGAATGGTGTCGTCACACTTGTGATAGATGGGCCGGGTCTCCAGCACGCTCTTCACGGCTCGGAAGGCCTGCTCCACCATCCACAGCTGCTTGTACTGAAAAGCCACCTCTTCGGCCGACAGGCGGGTGTTGGTGCGCAATACCCACAGGCCGTCGTAGCGGGCTTCCTCCTGCAGCTTGTCCTCATCGACGGTGAACGCTGCCTGGTCACCCTCCCGCTTCAGATACTTGCGGTAGCCCTTGTTGCCTACCAGGGCTTTGTCGCCTTGCTTCAACTTCTCCCGCAAGGATTCCACGATCGCCTGGCGGTCGGCGGCGTCCTTCTTCGCCTGCTCGGGATTGAAGCACACCACATAGCGGCGATCTTCGATGCGCACCTCTCTGAGTTCCAACACCAGAGGCTCCCGGGAGGCCTGACGGCGAAAGCACACCTCCTGGACCAGATCCTCATCCGCCCCCAGGACCTCATCCCGGACTTCCTTGTTTCTGCGCATGCGGCAGCCCAGGATGTAGTCGATCCCGCTGCCCGGGGCCTCCAGCGCCTGGACCGTCGCCTGGCTGATCATCCCGCGGTCGGCTACCACGCAGAACGAACCGGCTTGAAAGCGGCTCTGCAGCGCCTTGATCGCCGGGAAAAACAGCTTCACATCCGTAGCGTTCCCCGGAAGAAGCTCACAGGCCACCGGACGGCCCTGCTCATCCAGGGCGGCTCCCACCACCATTTGCCTCAAATCGGGACGACTGTCCTTGCTGTGCCCCCACTGCCCGAGGCTTTCTCCCCCCTGCCCCTCGAAGTAGATCGAGGTGGTGTCGAAGAACAGCACGGACAACGAAGAGAACAGGTCCCGCCTACGGGCGAACAGCAACTCCTCGATGCGGTCCTTGGTGGTGCGCTGCCCCAGCTCGGGAGTATCGTGGTTGTACGCCAGGCCGATGGGCTGCCCCAGCCAGCCCATGGCCCGGTACAGCTGATGTAGCTCGAGGGATTCGGCCCCAGGGATGCGAAAGTCCTGTTTCCACTTCTCCGCGGCTCGGTCGGAGCCCGGGTCCATCAGTCGGTGCAGCACGGTGAGGAATACCGCCCGCTCCACAGCAAACTCAAAATGCCGATGGGCCAGCACCTTGCCGATGACCTCGGCAATCCCTAGCTCCTCCCACAGCCGCCCGAAGACCAGTGCCGGACCGATGCTCACGTCGCTGTCCACCCGTACCGCCCCCTGTCGGTGCAGATCGATCACTTTCAGGCGGGTGCCGAAGCGCAACAGCGACTGGGCCAGGGCGTCCACCTTGCCGGACTCGGCCAACTGATCCACACGGCCTAGGGTGCACAGCACCTTCTGCTTGACCTTCTTTCCTTCGCGGTAGTTTTCGGCGATCTGCAGGTAGCGGTAACTGCCGGCGGGTTTGACGCGGACGAACATGGCATCCCCTCCCCAAAAGGACACCACGATCATAGTATATAATAAACTGCCTGTCAACAATTTACTTTGATATTATCCGCATATTTTTGCACTACATTTCATGCCCGCCCCGGAACAACGCCCTTATGGCGTAAGGAATTAGGTTCATCGACCACACGCTGACTGTAGAAGATGGGCCAAGTCTTGCGGTTGCGCCGGCTGTCCGGGTCGTAGGTGATCCCCAGGTATCCGAAGTCCACCTCCCAGTCCCTCCCGGCCACTGTAGGGCGGGCTACACTCACCCGAGGGCGCTTGGGGAAATGCTTGCGCACAAATCGGCGCAGGGTAGACTCCGAACAGGGGTGGCGGTCTTGGATCAGCTGGTGCATCACCACGTAGGAATGACCGGCCTGCACCCAGCCCGTAATCTCCGGCAGGTACTTCTGCAGCGGGTGCGGGCTCTGGGGCCCTGTGCCGCCTTGTTTGCGGGCCTGCTGAATGTCCTGTTCGCTGGGCAGGGGGACTTCAGGTTTCAGCCAGCCCAGATCCTCGGCCGTGTCCCGCAGCTCCCGCAGGATCGTGCGGTGAATCCCGGTCTCGCTGTGGATCCTTCGGATTCCCTGTCCGGCTCGCAATCGTCGTATGACCTCACGTAGTTCCATCGCGCTTCTCCTTCTCGGCATTCGGACCTCCCAGTAGACCGTAGCCGATCTGCTGGGGGTGGGTCATATCTGAAAGCGCTGCGTATCGTCAAAGCTTTTTTCTGTTTTATGCCCCTAACTCCTTAAAGATCGCATAATAAACTACACACATCAGCCCGTTTCGCCGGAGTCATATCTTCGCCGTCTGTCTGCGGCATGATAATGTCCCGAAGAGATGTCGCAATCAATTCCCGAGCCTTGGTGAGCTCATGACCCAACCCGCGCTTATCTCTTCGTGGACGAAATCGAGCATTGTGTTGGTTCCCGATACTCTTCACGCTTTTTCAATACCCAGTACACTGCCTCTGCAAGATGACGGGCAACTGCCCCAACCGCGGTCTGGTGCCCCCGACGGCTCCTCACGCGCTCATAGAGAAGCGTGACATGGCGACGCGGGCATCGACGGCGGGTTAAAGAAATACTGTTGGCGGCCTCGACGAAGGCCCACTTTAAATATCGATTCACATCCTGTCGTAGCTGTCCAAGGTGGACTTTACCCCCGCTGGCATGAACGCGCGGAGTCGTCCCCGCATAGGAAGCAAACTGAGCGGCACGGGGGAAACGCTCGATGTCCCCGACCTCGCTCAAGATGACGACGGCCAAGATGAAGCCGACGCCAGGTAGACTCATTAAAAGCCGAAGGTCCTCGCACGGGGTAAATACCTCTTTCATGCGCTGCTCGAATAGCCCGATCTGCTCCTCAACCGAATCTAGCTGATCCAGCACTCGTTCTGCTGAATATCGTGTGAGCTCGGGAAGTGTCTGCAGACACCGTGCAAGTTCCAGGCGGCCTTTTTTGTTAAATGCGTCGCTGGACCCTTCAACTCGAAGTGCGTACTTCGCCAGAGTGGCGTGGATGCGATTTTTTAGTTTCGCACGTTGTTGGGTAAGCACCATGCGGGTTCGAAACAGCTCTCTTTGATCGCGGAGTTGCCCGCTAGCCCGTATTTCTCAAGAAGTCTAGAAAAAAGGCCCTTCTTTCTGGTATAATTCGTTCGCCAAAAACAACCTATACTAAAAAGGAAAGGCCTCGAATGCAAACACAGTGTAAATCCAAACAGCTTCACTTTCAAGGCCTAGGGGAGCGAAAAGTAGT
>JARYLH010000122.1 GCA_029907755.1 Candidatus Methanosuratincola sp. | reverse complement strand
TCTTATAGGATATGACGATAAGCTAAGCAGTAAAAAAATCAAGGTACCAGGAATGTTATACTATGTCCACCGTGCAAGAAGACATGAAGACAACCTTTTGGTGACTTCTGCAAAATTGTTGAGGCTACTCGTCGAGTCTTTAGTCGCCTTTGCAAGAATAAAACCCGATGCAGTCATTAGCGCTGGTCCAGGAATGGCGGTGCCCATATCGATAATATGTAAGCTATTCGGGAAAAAGACCATATTCATCGAGGATTGGTCTAGGGTCTACCAGAAATCCAGCAGCGGAAGGGTGCTTTACAAATTTGCAGACCTCTTCTTTGTGCAGTGGCCGGAGATGAAGAGAATTTATCCTAAAGCAGTATATGCGGGGAGGTTCGCTTAATGATCTTTGTAACGGTCGGATCAGTCGCACCCTTCGACGAACTGATTGAGGAGCTAGACAGACTTGCAGAAATTGGTAGTAGTGGGGTCAGAGATCTAGTTATGCAGATCGGTAACGGCAAGTATGAGCCGAAGAACTCTAGATGGTTCCGTTTCGAGAAGGACCTCTCAAAATGGTATAGTCAAGCAGAACTCATAATAACTCACAATGGCGCCGGAACGCTCTTCGAGATCCTCCCGCTTGGGAAAAAAATAATAGTGGTCCCAAACCCCAATACGGTCCAGCTGGAGAACTTGGATATTGTAATCAAGCTCGCCAAAGAAGGACACGTATTCCCGTGTCTCAAAGTTAAAAATATAGGGATTGCAGTCAAGAGAGTCGAAAGTTGGTCACCCACTCCCTATAAAATGCCGCCTTGCAGGATTCATGAAATAATTAAGGGATATCTTTTAGGTTCTTCCAAGAAGTAAAGAGGCGAGTCGCCTCGAAATCGCAATTATGGTAAGCATAGGAGGTAGCCCGAAGGGCCCTGGGATGACGCTTGCATCAGATATGAACAAACTTTCCACATCTGTTTCTGGATCTTCAGGCGACCTGACGAGGTCCGAGCAAGTCCCGCCAGGATGAGCCCCCCTCGGATGGACTTCGACGATTGTTCCCTCTTTGACTCCCAATTCCAAAAGGAGACCCGTTGCCTCTTTTCGTCCCTTATCGAGTTCATTCAAGTCAGCCTCGGTGGAGAACTTTTCTACAGTCTCAATCCCTACAACCCCAGCGGGATGGTCCCGGATCTTAACCATTAGCCCGACGATATCCGAAGGAGTTGCATCGATCCCCATTTTTCTCATCAAATTCCACAGGAATGAAGAGAAGTGGGGAGAGATGAGGTGATCACCTCGGATCATGTAAAAAGGCATTCCGACCTCCTTGTTGAACTTTGCACCTCTCTTCAAGCCCCCAATGGTAACGTAAGTGTCCACAAAGAGCCCGCTTCCAGCACGGAGCCCGGAGCGCAAAAGGATTCTTGGTGTTTCGATCGCCCCTGCACAAAGTATAACTGTCTTTGATCTGAAAGATTTACCCCCCCATACTTTCACGCCGATAACCCTGTTATTCTCGATCAAAACCTTGTCGACATAGATGCCGGTCAGAATCCTGCATCCTGAGGACTCTGCAGCATTCAGATATCTTATGGAGGACCACTTCGCCCCGTGCGGGCACCCATAGGCACACGATCCGCACGACCTGCACTTGCTGAAGTCGATGCATTTTGGCATCGGGGTCCACTCGTCCGAGAGCTCCAGAATCTGTCTTGAGACGGGACCCATCTTGTCCAAGGGCATCTGGACCACTCCAAGCTCCCTCTCAGCCTCCTCGAAGTACGGATCGAGCCGCTTGCCGATCCGGCTGCGCACCGCGTTCCCCATGCTCACGGTCGTTGTCCCGCCTAGGCACTCGGCGAGCCAGATCTCCACCCCAGACCTGATCACGGAGTAGGCCTTCGACTCCGTCCCGGGCGGCATCTCCTTCCCCTTCTCGAGCAAAAGGACGCGCTTCCCTGCGCTGGAGAGCTCCTTCGCAACGGTCGCCCCGCCCGCGCCGGATCCTACCACAATGAAATCATACACCGGCGTCACCAGGCAGCCTCACCGCCTCGTCTGGGATCTCGACGAAAGGTATTGAGGCGACAGCACCAATAAGCCCCCTGCTGCCGGTCACTCTCAGTAGCGAGAAGCCGCTCGAGGCTGCTACTGCCTCGGCCTCCTCGACCGTGACCATGCCCTCCTTTGCCCTCCGGGCGAATTGCATCGCCGCCTCTGGCACCCGTATCCCCCTGTAGTACGCCATCCCGGTCTCCTTCGAGAAGGACTCGGAGCGCAGCATCTCGCTGAATGTCTCTACCGCTGTATCGACCAAGGCTGGTGGGACCGCGAACGAGACGGAAACCGCGACGCAGTTCTGGGTCTTGTGGGGGTTCTGCGGGTAAAGCTGGACGATCGCATGCTCGAGGTAGTCAACTCCTGGGAGCCTCCTGCAAAGCTCCAGCGCGAGCTCGTTCACTAGGGACCACGTCGCGCCCTCGTCCGACCTGTCGGTGTCGTCCACCCCTATGATGAGCTTCTCCTTCCTCCGAACGGCAATTGTGGCCCTGCCGACCTTCTTCCCGCCTCCCCAGTCCTTCACGTCCGTATCGATTACACCCTCGGCTAGCCCCCGACTCAGTGCAGCCACCCCTGCCCCTGCGAGGCCGGAGTATGTTATCCGGACCACATCGCCGTCTAACTCAACCGACTCTATTGAGGCGGGGCGGTAGCTTGCTTGGAGCCCAGCCGGCGCCTGCGGCTCTGGACTGGAGAGACGCAGCTTGTAGAAGAGGCGCGGCCCCTCCCTCTTGGACCAGAAGACCCCCCTGCTGTTCCTCGTGTAGTGGTAGAGCGACCAAGCTGACCCGCCCAGGCAAACACCCCTGGCGTGGTCCTCTATGATCTCCGCGACGCCGTCTCTCTCGTCAACGACCACAATTACCCTCGCGTGGGGGGAGATCCACCTCTTCCCGGAGACTGCTTTCTTCAGCTCTTCCAAGGTGCCAGGCATTTCGATCGACCCACAAATCAACTGTGCTGCCTTGGAATAAAAACTTCCTACCGACCTACTTCTCGGCTAACCTGGACCGCGACATGGGGATCCCCTCCCCCTTCGGCACAGGAATCTCGATCACTAAAGGTCCGTCCGCACTCTTTATTGCATCCACGACATCCTGCGGCGACCGCGCCCTTGTCGCATTAACGCCGTACGCCTCGGCGAGCCTCACGTAGTCTGGGGGCGAATCGTAGTCGACCCCGATCGTCCTGCCGTACACTGACTCCTGGAGCTGCCTGATGAGCCCAAGCGTGCCGTTGTTGAAGACGCAGACCGCGACGGCTATGCCGTTCTCCTCCATCGTGGAGAGCTCCGGGGCTGCCATCTGGAAACCTCCGTCGCCCACTATGGAAATGACCCGCTTATCAGGGAGGGCTACCTTCGCGCCCATAGCAGCCGGGATCGCGAAGCCCATTGCTGAGAGGTTCCCCGAGAAGAGGATCCCCCTCGGGTGGGTGACCCGCATGACCTGCATCGCCCAGACGGTGTGCTGCCCGATGTCTACAGCGAAGACCGCGCCCCTGAACCCGGCGATCGCCCTCGCGTATTCCTTGGCTACGCCGTCGGGAGCGGCAGGGGGCGCACCGTCGCCCGGCGACCACATCCGGCGCGACATGCCCCTCACCTTGAGTAGCAACGCTTCCACAAATGCACCAACATCTGATATGACACTTACAGAGGCTAGCGGGGAGAAGTTCCTTGGCTCTATGTCGACCTGGATCACCGGGCACCTAAGCTTCTGTCCGACGACAGTCATGTTCGTGAGCCTGCAGCCGAGCGAGATAAGCAGATCGCATGTCTCGAGCGCCCTGTTCGCAGTATCGAGCCCCCTTCTCCCGACCGGGCCCAGGACGCGCGGGTCGTCCTCAGGCACAGCCCCCCGCC